>CAMNPT010000011.1 GCA_946548575.1 uncultured Clostridium sp.
AATATAAAAAATAATTATTTAAATAAAATAGAAAAAAATAAAATAAATAATTTAATTAATTTAGAAAATATTAATTTTGAAATAGAAAATTTACAAAATAATATAAATAATAAAAAAATAGAATTAAATAAAATAGATTTTGAGCAAAAAAATATTGAACCAAAACTTGATAATTTATCAAAAATAGAAGAAGAATTAGTTAACAATAATGAAGAAATGGTAACCTTAAAAAACAACAATTTAAGTTTTAATTTAGCAAAGCAAACCCTTGAATCCGCTTATGAGGAGATGAGAAAAACAGTAACTCCAAAATTTACAAAAGAGTTATCAAATGCAATAGGTAATATTACAAATAATAAATATAATAATATTATATTTAATGATGAAGAAGGTTTAATTGTAGAAATTGAGGATGGTAATTATATACCAGCATCAAAATTTAGTATTGGTACAATAGATCAATTGTATTTATCATTAAGATTTTCTATGGCTGATCAATTATCAGAAGAAAAATTACCACTTATTTTAGATGAAGCATTTGCATATTATGATAATGAAAGACTTAAAAATATTTTAAATTATTTAAATGATAAATTTAAAAATAATCAAATAATTATTTTTACATGTACAGATAGAGAAAAAGAAATATTAAATAATTTAAATGTTGAATATAATTTTATAGAATTATAACAAAATTATTTAAAAAGTTAGAAAAACTCAGTTATAAAATTGATTTTTTCTAACTTTTATTGTATAATAGACAAAGACTAAATTTAAATAAAGGAGAATTTTTATGTTTGAAAAATTAGAGGCAGTAGAAAAAAGATATGAAGAACTAACAAGATTAATTGCTGATCCAGAAGTGATTTCAAATCAATCTGAATGGCAAAAACTAATGAAAGAACATGCAAGTATTGAAGAAATAGTATTAAAATTTAGAGAATATAAAAAAGCAAAGAAAACAATGGAAGAGGCAGAGGAATTAATGCAAGATCCTGATATGAAAGAATTGGCAGAAGAAGAATACTACACTTCCAAAGAGCAACTTCCAGGTTTAGAAGAAGAACTAAAAATATTATTAATACCAAAAGATCCAGATGATGATAAAAATATTATATGTGAAATTAGAGCAGGAGCTGGAGGAGAAGAAGCAGCTTTATTTGCAGGAACATTATTTAGAATGTATACAATGTATGCAGAAAAAAGACATTGGAAATTAGAAGTATTAAATGAAAATGAAACAGGACTTGGTGGATATAAAGAAATATCATTTATGATAACAGGAAAAGGTGTATATAGTAGACTAAAGTTTGAAAGTGGAGTACATAGAGTACAAAGAGTACCAGATACAGAAAGTAGTGGAAGAATACACACATCAACAGCAACTGTTGCAGTTTTACCAGTTGTGGAAGATGTTGAAATAGAAATTAATCCAGCAGATATAAAAATGGAGGTGTTTAGGGCATCAGGAGCAGGTGGTCAACATATAAACAAAACATCATCAGCAGTTAGATTAATACATGAACCAACAGGAATAGTTGTAGAATGTCAAACAGAAAGATCACAATTTCAAAACAAAGATAATGCAATGAAAATGCTAAGGACAAAATTATATGAAATAGAAAAGGAAAAACAAGATAGTGAAGTAGCAAATGCAAGAAAAACACAGGTAGGTTCAGGAGATAGAAGTGAAAAAATAAGAACTTATAATTATCCTCAAGGAAGAATAACAGACCACAGAATAGGAATGAGCATATATCAAATGGAAAACTTCCTTAATGGAGATATAGATGAAATGGTAGATAATCTAATTGCAGCAGATAGAGCAGAAAGACTAAAAGGAGATGAATAATATTATTTCATATTTTTAAATAAAAAATCATAATTATAACCAAGAGGTGCATGTAAAATGGATATCATAAAAACGAGCCTTCTTGGTTTATTTTTTGGAACATTTGGAACAACATTAGGTGGAATAATAGGTGTTATAATAAAAAAAGATTCTAATAAATTTTTAAGTTTTATACTTTCATTTGCATCTGGACTCATGATGGCAATAATTTGTTTCGATTTACTGCCAGAAGCTTTAAAAATTAGCAATGTATTCAACATAATATTAGGAACTATAATAGGCATAATTACAATGATATTTTGTGATTTATTGGTTGAAAAAAAATTTAGTTCATTTAGAACAATAGGATCAGATACAAAAAATAGTTTACTAAGAACAGGAATAATAATATCAATAGGACTTGCAATACATAATTTCCCAGAGGGATTAGCGATAGGTTCAGGATTTGGAGCCTCTTTAAAATTAGGATTAAGCTTGGCAATAGCAATATGCTTACATGATATACCAGAAGGTATATCTATGGCAGTTCCAATGAAAAATGGTGGAATGAAAATATCAAAAGTAATATTCTACATTATATTATCAGGATTAACAACTGGAATAGGAGCTTTTTTAGGGGCAATAATAGGCAAAATATCAGAACAGCTAATAGCACTTTCCTTAAGCTTTGCAGCACGGAGCAATGTTATACATTGTATCTCGGAGAATTAATACCAGAATCAAATAAATTATATCAGGGAAAAATGACAGCAATCGGTAATATGATGGGATTTATAATAGGAATTTTTGTAATGAATTTATAAAAATTAAAATGTTCGCTTGTTTTTCAACAAATAATTTATTATAATATCACTTAGCCAAAAATAAACTAAAAACGAAAGGAAAAAATAAATGCAAGATATATTAGAAGGATTAAATGATAAACAATATGAAGCAGTTGTAAACACAGAAGGTCCATGCCTAGTAATTGCGGGTGCAGGAAGTGGAAAAACAAAAGTATTAACACATAAAATAGCATATTTAGTACAAGAAAAAGGAGTAAAACCTTGGGATATTTTAGCAATTACTTTTACAAATAAAGCTGCAAATGAAATGAAGGAAAGAATTGCAGACTTGGTTGGTGAGGATGCAAAAGATATTTGGATGGGTACATTCCATTCTATTTGTGTAAAAATTTTAAGAAGGTTTATAGATAGGATAGGATTTGATTCATCATTTATAATATTTGATACATCAGACCAAAGAACACTTGTTAAAGGATGTTTAAAGGATTTAAATATAGATGATAAATTATTAAATGATAGAAGTGTATTGTCAGAAATAAGTAACGCAAAAAATGAAATGTTAGATCCAAGTCAATATCAAGTAAGAGCAAATGGAGATTTTCGAAAAGAAAAAATAGCATCAGCATATCAGTTGTATCAAAAAAGATTAAAAGAAAATAATGCAGTAGATTTTGATGATATTATAAACTACACAATAAAAATATTAATGGAAAATCCAGATATATTAGAATATTATTCTAGTAAATTTAAATATATTTTAGTGGATGAATATCAAGATACAAATAAATCTCAATTTACATTAGTAACAATGTTAGCATCAAAAAATGGAAATATAACAGTAGTAGGAGATAATGATCAAGGAATATATAGTTTTAGAGGTGCTGATATATCAAATATATTAAACTTTGAAAAAGATTTTCCTGGAACTAAAATAATAAAATTAGAACAAAATTATAGGTGTACAGGGAATATTTTAAAGGCAGCAAATAGTGTAATAAAAAATAACGAGGTAAAATATAAAAAGGAATTATGGACACAAAATGGAGAAGGAAATTTACCTAAGGTATATCAAGCAAGAGATGAATATGATGAGGCAAACTACATTGTAGAACAAATGGAACACCTAAAAAGAGAAGAATATTACAAATACTCTGACTTTGTAGTTTTATATAGAATGAATACACAATCTAGAGTTATAGAAACAGTTTTTGGAAGAGAAGGAATCCCATATAGGGTTGTTGGGGGACAAAAATTCTTTGAAAGAAAAGAAATAAAAGATATTATAGCATATTTGAGATTGATTCAGAATGAAAATGATAATTTAAGTTTAAAAAGAATTATAAATGAACCAAAAAGAGGTATAGGAAAGACAAGTTTAGATAAAGTAGAACAATTATCAGAAAATACTGGAGTATCAATGTATGATATAATCAAAGAAGCTGCAACATACGGATTAAATAGAGTATACTTGAATTCTAGAGAATTTATAGAATGCATAGAAGATTTAAAAGGTAAAAAGGAAGAATTATCAATTTCAGAATTAATAAAATTAACATTAAAAAAATCTGGATATATGAGAGCATTAGAAAATGAAAATACAGTTGAAGCTGAAAATAGAGTTGCAAATTTAGATGAATTTTTAAATATGGCAATAGAATTTGAAGAAGAAGAAGCAGACAATAATTTAAGTCAATTTTTAGAAGGAATAACATTATCAAGTGATATAGATAATTTAGAAGAAACAGAAGAATTTGTAACATTAATGACTTTACATAGTGCAAAAGGACTTGAATTTCCTACAGTTTTCCTAGTTGGAATGGAAGAGGGAATATTTCCAGGATATAAATCTATATCAGAACCAAAAGAATTGGAAGAAGAAAGAAGACTATGTTATGTAGGAATAACTAGAGCTAAGGAAAATCTATTTTTAACATGTAGCAAGCAAAGAACCGTATTTGGCTCAACAAGCTATAATCCAATATCAAGATTTCTAAGTGAAATACCTGAAGGATTATTAGAAGGATATGAAGAAGCTTTTGGGGAAACTAGCAATAAAGAAGAAATGTTTAGAGATACAGGATATGGATGGACATATGGAAATAAACCTGAATCAAAAATAAAAAAATACAAAGTAGAAACAAAAGAGCCAGTATCTGCAACAACAAATTCAGGATTTGCATTTAGAACAGCAGAAAGTTTCTTAAATAATCTAACAAAGAAAAGCACAAATAATGTGGATTTATCTCAATATAAAGCTGGTGTAAAAATATTCCACAAAAAGTTTGGAGAAGGAATAATAAATGGAGTTGAACCTGAAGGTGATGACTTAAAAGTAGATATTGACTTTGATAAATTTGGTCATAAGAGATTAATGGCAAAATTTGCAAGACTTGAAGTAATTGAATAAGAAGAATAAATAATAAGGTGTGTGTGTTTTAGTTGAGATAAACTTGATTAAAATGCACATGCTTTTTTGTTAAAAAAAATTAATGTATAAAAAAATAAAGACAGGTTATACTATTTAAAGAAAAATATTAAGAAAGGAAGGATAAAAATGGCAGATTTAAATCAATTAGAACTACAACACTTAAGACATTTAATAGGAGCGCATGAAACAGCATATCAGAAATTAAATACTTATTCTTCACAAGCTGTAGACCCACAAATAAGACAATTATTTACAAAATCAGCACAAGAAGCATTAAATACAAAACAAAAATTAATGAATTTTTTAAATAATTAGTAAGGAGGAAAATAAAATGGATGAAAAAGTGATGGTAAATGACATTTTAGCAGGAGTTAAATCTGATTTAACAGCATATCAAACAGCAATAACAGAATGCGAAAATGTAGGGCTAAGACAAGCATTTCAACAAATTAGAAATGGAGACGAAAGTTTTCAATATGAATTATTTAAAATAGCACAAGCAAAGGGATATTATATACCTGCACAAAAAGCAACAACAACGGAAATTAGTACTGTAAAAACAGAGTTACAACAATAAAAGAAATTTATGATGAAAAAGAACCCAAATTGTTAGACTATAATATAGTTTAATAATGAGGGTTTATTTTTATGTCAAATAATTAATTGAAATATATGAAAATGAAAATAGACGAAAATCAACAAAAAAGAGAGATAAAAATAAAAAACAAGAGATAATTAAAAAAATTAAAAAACATTTACACTTGCAAAAAATGAAATATTACAATATTATTACAAAAAGAAAAAAGGATAAAAATACAAAGGAGTGTGCCAATGTTAAAAAAAGTGTTAATACACACAAAAAGAGGAATAAAGTTCATAGTTCTTTTTGCAATAGCGACATTTTTAATAATAGGAACAATTGCTTTTCTTTATAAACCAACTTATAGTGTGTTTATAAATGGAGAACATGTAGGCTATACAGAAGATAGATCAAATTTGCAACATAAAATAAATGAATTTATAGAAAAAGGAGATAAAGACAACAAAAGCGTAGCCTTTGTACAAGTTCAAAATTTACCAGAATATAAATTATGTTTATTAAAGAAAGATATAGTAACAAATGATGACGAAATATTTAATAAAATTAAAGAAGAAGGAACAACATATTACAGATATTATGCAATAGTAGATAATCTAGAAGAAAAAGTATATGTAGCATCTTTTGAAGAAGCAGAAGGAATAGTAAATAGTTTAAAAGAAAAAGACAGTTCAAACATTGAAAATATATCAATTATAGAAAAATATGAAACAGAACTAAAAGATTTAGATACATCAGAAGTAGCAATATCTAAACTATATGTTGAAAAACCAAAAGTTGTACAAGTAGCAAAAAAAACAAATAAATATCAATCAACAGGAAGTGTTAATACATCATTAACAACATCATCTGCAAAAGCTAGTTTAGGAATTACTTTAATAAGACCAGTATCAGGAATTATAACATCAAGATTTGGAGCAGGAAGCAGTTTAAGAAGATCATCACATACAGGTTTAGATATAGCAACATCAACAGGAACTCCAATCGTAGCAGCAGCATCTGGAACAGTTACATTTTCAGGATATAAAGGTTCTTATGGAAATATGTTAGTAATTAGCCATGGAAATGGAGTCCAAACATATTATGCACATTGTAGTAAATTATATGTATCAGCAGGAACAACTGTATCACAAGGACAAGTTGTAGCGGCAGTTGGAACAACAGGAAATTCAACAGGACCACATTTACATTTAGAAGTAAGATTAAATGGAGTAGCATATAATCCGCAAAACTATGTATATTAAAAAAAGAGACCAATCGACCAAGGGAGACGAATCGACCAATGGGGACGGTCCTTTTGGTTGAATGAAAATCATTCAACCAAAAGGACCGTCCCCATTGGTCGATTCGTCCCCTTAGTTTTTCCAGATTATTTTTCCATGTTCTAAAAGTTTATTTTCAAATTTATCTGAAAAGTATTCTTTTGTTATAAATTCAGAAGCTAGACAATTAAACTTTTTTATAATTTCACAAGAATCACAAAAATTCTTAAAAACTAAATAATATGTATTATTATAAAAATACAAAGTAGAATTTGTAAATAAATTTTTAATATTTGTATTTATATATATACAGAAATCGCATAATTCATCAAAATTATTAAATTTATATATAAAAGAATTATTTATTTTATTATAGTTTTTTCTTTTTACAAGTAATCTTTTTTTATTATCATATTTTTTTAATTTAGGGTTAGCAGAATATTTTGTTATAGTAAAAATAAAAACATTTTCAAAAGAATTAAATGCTTCAATTAATAATTTATAACCATCAGTATCAAAACCAAATTCTGTTTTAGCTCTTTCTAATATATCTAAAAAGAAATTTTTATCTTTTAAAACGACATTTATTATAGAATTAAAATCAGAATTTTTAATGTTTAAATCTGAAGATTTAATAATAATACGAATTTTATTTTCTGTCAATTTTTCAATTTTCATTAAGAACCTCCTGATACAACTCTTAATTATATTATACTACTATTATTATTATATTGAAATATATAATTTTTGGTAATTAAAATTTTATACAAAAATGACTTGAAAAAAATAGTAAATCAATATATAATACGGTTGGGTAAAAAATAAATATCCGTAAGGAAAAATAAAAATTTTTGGAGGAATAAAAAATGGCAACTAAAGAAAAAAATATATGGATACTTTTAATATTTATTTTATCAGGATTAGTTTTTGGAGGACTACTTCGGAGAATTAGCTTCACGTGTAGATTGGCTTTGGTGGTTATCATATAGTCAAAGTTTTGGATTAGAAAATCCAATAGTATTAGATTTAAGCGTACTTAAAATCACATTTGCTTTAATGTTTAAAATAAGTATTTCAAGTATAATTGGTATGGTACTAGCTATATTTATATATAAAAAGATATAAAACAATAAAGGCAAAATAGGGGCAAATAACAACAAGAAAGGATTTGAAATATTTTGTCTATAAAAATTAAAGAATTACCAGAATCAGAAAGACCTTATGAAAAATTAGAAATGTATGGTGAGAAATCATTATCAAATGCAGAATTACTTGCGATTATAATAAAATCTGGAACAAAAGAGGAAACATCTATACAGCTTGCACAAAAAATATTAAAATTAAATGATTCAAAAGAAGAAAATTTAAACTATTTGCAAAACATTACAATAGAAGAACTACAGCAAATAAAAGGAATTGGAAAAGTAAAGGCAATTCAATTAAAAGCAGTAGCAGAATTATCAATAAGAATGTTTAAAAAGGTAAATTACAGAAAAGTAGTTATAAAAAAGCCTATAGATATTGCAAGAGTTTTTATGAGTGAACTGAAATTTGAAAAAAATGAAAAAATAAAAGTTGTAATATTAAATACTAAAAATGAAATACTAAAAATAAAAGAAGTTGCTTCAGGTGGAGTAAATTTTGCAAATTTTAATATAAATCAAATAATATTAGAACCAATAAAAATGAATGCACCCAAATTCATATTAGTACATAATCATCCTAGTGGAGATTCAACGCCAAGTAAACAGGATATATTTATAACTAACAAAGTTTATGATTTATCACAAAGTTTGGGGATACAACTGGTTGATCATATAGTTATAGGAGATATGAATTACACAAGTATATTTTTTAAAATACTACAGGAAAATAATAAAAATACAAAAGATTATAGACTTTAGAAAAATAAGAAAGGAAAAAGTATTATGAAATTATTTAAATTTGGGTCAAAAGATATAGGTATAGACCTTGGAACAGCAAATATTTTAGTAACATTAAAGGGTAAAGGAATTATTTTAAAAGAACCATCAGTTGTTGCAATAGATAGAAAATCAGGTAATATTTTAGCAACTGGAAATGAAGCAAAAGAAATGTTAGGAAGAACACCAGATCAAATAAAAGCAGTTAGACCTTTAAAAGACGGAGTAATTGCTGATTTCACAGCAACTCAATTGTTATTAAAAAATATTATTGAAAAAGTTGTGAAAAGATATAATGCTGGAAAGCCAAGAGTCGTAGTAGGAGTTCCTTCAGGTATTACGGAAGTTGAAGAAAGAGCAGTTGAAGAATCTGTATTACAAGCAGGAGCAAAAGAGGTATATCTTATTGAAGAACCAATGGCTGCAGCAATTGGTGCAAATTTAGATGTTGGTGAGCCAAGTGGAAATATTATAGTTGATATAGGTGGAGGAACAACAGAAGTAGCAGTTATTTCTTTAGGAGGAATAGTTATCAGTAATTCTCTAAGAATTGCAGGAGACGAATTAGATGAAGATATAGTAAACTATATAAAAAAAGAAATGAATTTAGCAATTGGAGAAACTACAGCTGAACAAATAAAAATTCGGAATAGGATGTGCAATGCCATTAATGACAGAAATGCCTATGGAAATAAGAGGAAGAGATTTAAATGATGGTTTACCAAGAAATATAACAATAACATCAAACCAAGTTGAAGAAGCAATAAAAGAATCAATAATGAAAATAGTTGAAATTGTAAAAGTAACATTAGAAAAAACACCACCAGAACTTGCATCAGATATTATGGAAAAAGGAATTGTACTTGCAGGTGGAGGAGCATTAATAAAAAATCTGGATAAATTATTAAGCTTAGAAACAGGAATGCCAGTTTATATAGCAGAAGAACCACTAGATTGTGTCGTTAAAGGAACAGGAAAAACACTAGAAGATTTAGAAAGATTAAAACATGTCCTTGTAAATGCAAGAAATAGAAGGTAAAAAGGAGTAAAAATGTATAAAAATAGGAAAACAGGTATTATCGGAATAATAATAACAATAATAATATTAATTTTAATTGTTATATTCTCAAATGGAGATAACAATAACAATTTTTTTCAAAATGCGTTTTCAAATTTAGTTATGCCAATTCAAAATGGATTAACTTATTTAAAAAATAAAATAGGTGGTAATAGTACATTTTTTACAGATATAAACAATTTAAAAGAAGAAAATAAACAATTAAAACAAAAAAATAGTGAACTAGAACAATCTTTAAGAGAATTAGAAAATATAAAAAATCAAAATGAAACTTTTAAAGAATACTTAAATTTAACTGAAAAATATGGAGAATATAAAACAATACCAGGTTATGTCATAAATAAAGATATTAGTAATTACTCTAAAACAATAATAATAAATATTGGAAAAAAAGATGGGGTAGATGAAAATATGACTGTAATTGGAGATAAAGGTCTAGTTGGACATGTAATTTCCGTAACAGACAATACCTCTAAAGTACAAACAATAATAGACACAGCTAGTTCAGTTAGTTGTTCAATGAGTACAACAAAAGAAGCCATAGTTTGTAAAGGAACATTAGATGAAAAATCAGCATTAAAAGCTATGTATATACCTACAGAAAGTAATATCATACAAGGAGATAGCATAGAAACTTCAGGTATTGGCGGGATATATCCAAAAGGAATTCATATAGGAACAGTAAAAAAAGTGACAAATACACGAAATATGACTGATAGATATGCTTTGGTTGAAACAGCCATTGATTTTGATAAACTAGATACTGTACTAGTAATTACTAACAAATAAAGGAGGCAAAAAATTGAAGAAGGTTGTAATAAATATTATTTTAGTAATAACTGCATTTATTATATATTATTTACAATCAAATTTTTTTGTATGGTTTAATATTTCAGGAGTAATGCCAAATTTATTTGTAATATTAGCTTTATTTATTGGATTATTCTCAAATCAAATTATGGGTACAGCCTATGGTGTTGGAATTGGAATATTACTAGATTTATTAATTGGAAATAAAATCGGAGTAAACGCAATATCACTTGGAATAATAGGTTTTTTATCAGCAATTTTTGATAAAAACTTTTCAAAAGATAGTAGAGCAACAATTATGTTTATGGTATTAGGATCAACTGCTGTTTTTGAAATAATAAAACTTTTATTAAATTACGTTGTTTTATCAACAAATGTAGAAATAATTAATTTTATAATTATTCTTGTTATAGAAATTATCTTCAATTTAATATTAGCTATAATATTATATCCATTAATTCAAAAATTTGGTTATTATATAGAAGATGAGTATAAGGGAAACAAAATTTTAACAAGATATTTCTAAAATATGAATACATGTGAAAGGAGGTAAAAAGTTTGGCAAAAAAAGCAAATACTAAACTAAGGTTTAATATATTAACAGTATTTACATATATAGTTGGAATTATAATGATAGTCAGACTCTTTGACCTTCAAATTGTACATGGCGCAGAATATAGAGAACAGTCTAATACTAGGCTTACAAGAGAAAGTCAATTAGAAGCAAGTAGAGGTGCAATATTAGATAAAACAGGAGCCTCTCTTGTTACAACAAAAATGGAGTTTTCTCTTGAAATGTATAAAAGTAAAGTAGATAATAATACATTAAATCAAAATATTTTGAATATGATAAATGTTTTAGAAAAATATAATTTATCATATGTAGATTCTTTTCCAATAAAAATAAATCCGTTTGAATATACTATATCAGAAGAAACATTAATAAGATGGAAGAAAAATAACAATTTAAGTGAAGATATAACAGCAGAAGCAGCATTTTATAAATTTAAAAGCAAATATAAAATTGAAGGAAATAATGTAGAAGAAATAAGAAAAATAATTGCAATAAGATATGAGTTGGCACAAAAAGGTTATAGTAGTACAAAGGCAGTAACAATTGCTAAAAATATACCAAGAGAAGCAGTAGCAGAATTTAGTGAGAGCTCAGAAAGATTTACAGGTTTAAATATTGTAGTTGAACCAATAAGAGAATATACTTCAGGAACAATGGCATCACACATTTTAGGATATGCATCACAAATAAGCTCTGAAGAATATGAAAAAAGAAAAGATAAATATGACCAAAATGACATAATTGGAAAAACAGGAATTGAATATGTTTTTGAAGAATATTTAAAAGGAAAAAACGGAACTAAGCAAATAGATATGGATGTGGACCGGAACTACTACGGCAGAATATATTTCAAAGGAAGCAATAGCTGGTTCTGATGTAGTACTTACAATAGATGCAAATCTACAGAAAATTACAGAAAATGCATTAGCATCTAACATTCAAAAAATTGCAAGTGGAGGATTTGGAAAAGCCTATGATGCAAAAGGTGGAGCATGTGTAGTTATGAATGTAAATAGTGGTGAAATATTAGCAATGGCAAGTTGCCCAGACTATAATCCATCTGATTTTGTAGGAGGAATAAGCCAAAGTGCATGGAATGGATATACTAACAATGAAGCAAAACCACTAGTAGACAAAGCAGTACAAAATTCGTATTCTCCTGGATCCACATTTAAAATGATAACAGCAATAGCTGGATTAGAATCAGGAGCAATAAACCTAAATACTAGAATAAATGACACAGGAATTTATACTAAATACAAGGATTATCAACCAAGATGTTGGGTATATAACGATTATCATGTAGGACATGGATATTTAAATGTATCTGGAGCAATAGAAAAATCTTGTAATTACTTTTTTTACGAAACAGCAGACAGAATGGGAATAGACAATCTAGTTAGATTTGCTAAATATTTTGGACTTGGAGGAAAAACAGGAGTAGAATTACAAGGAGAAACAAGTGGAGTTTTAGCAAGTAAAGAAAATAGAGCAAAACTACACAATAATGCACCATGGAGTGCAGGACATACACTTCAAGCAGCAATTGGACAAGGAGATAATGAATTTAGTCCAGTACAAATGGCAAAATATATAAGTATGCTTGCAAATGGAGGAAAGAAAATAAAACCTACAATAGTAAAAACTATTAGAAATGCTGATGGTTCAGAAGCTTCAAGAGAAGAAATAAACAAATTTGTAAAACTAAAATTAGGAATAGAAGATGAAGAAACAGAAGATATAGCAATAAATAATAGTTATTTAAATGCAATATTACAAGGAATGAAATCGGTTACAAGTGATACATCAGGAACAGCTTATGTTAGATTTAAAGATTTTAATATTAGTGTAGGAGGAAAAACAGGTTCAGCAGAAGCACCAGGAAATAAAGTACACGCTTGGTTTGTTGGATTTGCGCCATTTGAAAATCCTGAAATCGCAATCGTGGTTATGGTAGAAAATGGAGGACATGGAAACTACACAGCAGAAGTTGTTAGAGATATAATGGCAGAATACTTTGGAATGAATACTCAAAATGTAGAAGAAGATATGAGCGCACAAGCTTATGTACAAAGTTTTAATTAAATCCCGGAAGGAAGGATGTAAAAATGAAAAAAAATCATGTAAGTATTAATTTAAAAAAGGATGAAATAGTAATAAAACTAAATGATGAATCAAAACATGAGGAAATAATAGAAACTCTAAAAAAGAAGTTGCCTGAATTAAAAAAATTATATCAAGATGAAAAAACACCAATTCTTGTATCAGGAAAAGTTTTAAAAAATAAAGAAATTGATGAAATAGAAAATATAATTAAAGAAAAAATAGATGTAGAAATTAACTTTGATATGCCGAAATCATTAGGATTACATAGCATAAAGAAAACATTCGCAAAACAAATAGCAATTTCTGAAACAAAATTCCATAGAGGTTCTTTACGTTCAGGACAAAAAATTGAAGCAGATGGAAGTATAGTAATTTTAGGAGATGTAAACTCAGGAGCTGAGGTAATGGCCTCAGAAAACATTGTCGTACTAGGAGCATTAAGAGGATTAGCACATGCAGGTGCAAAAGGAAATAAAGAAGCAATTATATCAGCAGGTTTATTTGATGCAGTGCAAATTAGAATAGCTAACATAGTTAAAGAAATAAACAGGGATGAAGAACCAATGCACAGACAAGCTTATATTAGCGTAATTGATGAAAAAATAGTTATAGAATAAAATTCAACTCAAAAGTAACAGAAGTAGAGCGATAAATAGAAATTCATCATGAACATCTTCCATATAAAGAACAAACAATAAACACAGAATAATAATATCATCTAAAAATAATCTAATACCAAGAATTTCTAAAATAGGATCTTCCAAGTTTGAAGAAAATAAATTAGAAAAATTAATCTTGGCAAAGTGATTAAAATTAGATGATATTTTTTTATTCATTACCATTATTCTCCTTATTATTACTTTTATTATTTAAAAGTTCAGCAATCTGTGCAAAGTTCATTATATTTGCATACTGGTCTAGTTTTTCCTTTCTATCATTTCTTAAATAGGGTTTTAAAGAATTTAATAAATTCATACCAGCATTATTTTTTGAATTCATCTTATCAATAATATCTTTCATTTTCATAATTGTATTAATATCAATATTGTTAAAATTTGGACTTGAGCTTACGGTTTCAGGGCTTTCATGATTTTTTTTACTGTTATCAGAGTTGTTTTTCATCATAGAAGAAAGGTTTTGAACAACATCAGGTGGTATCTGGGACATAACACTTGATAAATCGCCATTTTCCATCATTTTTTTAAAGTTATTTATAGTATTTTTATCAAAATTTAAATTATTCAAAAAAATCACCTCTAAATAAATATATGAATCTAAAAATCAATCTATGTAACATTATATGGGGAAAAATTCCAAATGTTACAAAAAGTAATAAAAAAGTAAAGAAAATGTAATATTTAAGTTCAAAAATTTTAAAATAACTTTCCGTAGGAACAAAAAACTAAAAAATGAAAAAAATTAACATAAAAAGTTAAAAAATGCAATAAAAACATTGAAAAATGTAAAAAAATAAGTTATAATGTTAAATAGAGGAAATATTTTAAGGAGGTTCTAAAAAATGAAAGGAAAGATTTTTAAAGTAGTGACAATCATGTTATTGTTAGCAACACTTACATTGACCAATTTTATTTATGTTGGAGTTGGTCTTATTAGTTATGCTGTTGGTGGCAATGAAACAAATCATCAAAATGTAGAATTTAGTGCTAATATCAAAGATAACAGCATATTAGAACTAGAAGTAAGTGTAAAAAATGAAGGAGAATTTAATGGAAAAATAACCTTAGAAGATTCAAATTTCAATTTAAAAGAATTTAATAGTGAATTTGTGCAAAAGACCGAAGGAAACACAATAACATTAAATAAAATAAATGTAGGAACAACTGCAAAAATTGAAATACCAGTTGAATCGAAAAAAAGTGATGTATTTAATACAGATTTATTTAGTAAAGTAAGTAAATTAAGTTTAAATGGTATTTATAAAAATAGTAATGAGAAGGAAACTGAAATCAATGCAACTAAAGAAGTTAGACTTGAATACACAGAAAATAATACAGATGAAAATGTAGAAAATGATATTCAAGTAATAACAAATAAAATTGCAAAAGTATCAGGAGAAGAAAAAAGAGTTGTTCAAGTACAAGCAAAAGTTGGATTAAAAGATAATAATTACCCAATACAACAAATTGAATTAAAAATGAATGCGCCAACAATAAATGGGATAGAAGTACCAACTTTAGCAAAAAATATCACATTTAATACAATGACACATTATAATTATAATTATGATGGGTCTAATATTCAGGTTGTATTTAATAATGAAGCAAATGAACAAAATAATATATTATGGAGAAAACAAGGAAATGAAACAGTTGTAATTACATTAATATATGATAAAGAAGCTAATGTAGATGGATTACAATTAAATATAGAAGAAAAAGTAAAATTATACAACCAAAAAGAATTAACTGCAACAAACAATATAGTATTAAATAACGAGATAAAAGATGAAATAGTTAAAATTCAAGCATCAAATAATGAGAGTGCTATATATAAAGGAAAATTATATTCTGGAATAGAAAGAAGTTTTGAAACTAAAACAAAACTTGCAGTTAATCTAGCAAATGTAGGAAACTATATAAATATAAAAGAAGAACCTTCTAAATATATAACATCAAATGGTGAATTTGATGCAAATGTTATTTATAATCAAACAAAAATAAACAAGGAAACATTTAATAAAGTTTTTGGAGAAGATGGAGAAATAACAATAAATAATCAAAATGGAGAAACAGTAGGAGTAATAAATAAATCTACTATGGTTGATGAACAAGGAAATATGGTTATAGACTATGTAGGAAAAGAACCAACATCAGTACAAATAACAACAACTAAACCAATTGCAGAAGGAAATGTAGAAATAATCCACTCAAAAACAATTAGACAACAAAATAAAGATATAATAAAACAAGCAACACAATTAAATACAAAAATTAATTATGAATATGGTACAGATGTAACAAATAATACAGAAGCAACAACAATATTAAATGAAACAACTACAGAGGCAACTTTAGAGCTTAATAAAAGTAATTTATCAACTTTAGAGACAAATAATGTAGAAATAAGAGCAACATTAAAATCATCTAAAGAACAAAATGATTTATATAAAAATCCAAAAATACAAATTGTATTACCTAACGAAATTGCAAATATTACTGTAAATAGTATAAATAAATTATTTGCAGACGAATTTAAAGAAACAAAAGCACAATTAGAAAATATTGAAGGATTAGGAAGAGTAATAACTGTAGAACTTGAAGGAGAGCAAAAACAATATACTTCTGATCTAAGTGATGGAATTCAAATAGTAATAAATGCAGATATAACATTTGAAAAATCTACACCAACTAAAGAATTAAATTTAGTTATGAAATATTCAAATGAAAATGGAGAAAAACTAAATTATGAATTAAGCAAAAACTTTAATATAGTTTCTAAATATGGACTATTTACATATAGTAAAATAAATGTTCCTTCTAGTGATGAAACATTAGAATCAACAGGAAATGAAAAAATAAAAGTTAATTTAGGAGCAGAAGAGCAAAAAGAAATAATAGTAGAAAGAAATATTATAAACAATTATGAATCTAATGTAGAAAATGTAAACATAGAGGGTGAAATTTCAGAAATAACTAACTTACAAGAAATAACAACAAATATAGAAGGTAGCAAAATATACTATGCTGAAAATAGTGATGATTGGAAAGAAAATATAGAAAATATATCACAAGTTAAAAAATATAAAGTAGAAATTCCAGCAAATACAATTGCTGCAGGACAAGTTATAAATATTAAATATAAAGCAACAACAGCAAAAGATGTAGAATATAATAAGGTATCAAATGAAACACTAAACATTTCATATACATATGGTGGACAAAACCTAACTGAAAAATGTGAAGCAACATTTACTACAACAGCTGGAGTAAACAAAAATATTAATTCAGCAAATCCATCAAAAGAGGAAAATATTGAAGGATTTGGAAAATTGACAGTTACAGAAATATCATCAGGAGAAGAATTAAAAAATGGACAAGAAATTAAAGAAGGACAAAATGTTAAAGTAAAAGTACAATTATCAAATACAACAGGTAATAATATTAACAATTTAAAATTAACAGCTAAACAAACTAATGCAGTATTTTTCATAAACAAAGTAACACAAGAAACTAATACACAAACACTTGAACCAATGGATGTTACACATTATATAAAAGATGAAAATACAACACAAAGAGATTTTACATTAGAAAATTTAAAAGCAGGGGAAACAGCAACATTCGAATATGAATATTCAGTTGCAGAAAAACCTGGTGAAGAGACAAACGGAACAATTATATTAAATGCAGAAAACAAACAAGAAAAAAATATAGATATATTAAATAATAAAATAAAAGATGCAGATTTAGCTATTGATTTATTTAATGGAAACAATTTAGAAGTACCAATTCTTGCAGATGGTGTTATGGTAGTTGTTCTTGATGTAAAAAATATATCAAATAAAGATTTAAAAAATATTAATATTGAAATACCACTAAATGAATATGTAAAAGGAACACCAGAAGTATTTGGCAATGAATCAGGAATAACATTAAACAAAGTAGAAAATGGTGTTGCAGTATTTAATGTAGAATCAATAAAGAGTGGAGAAAAAGCAACAGAAAGTATTACATTCTACTTGAAGGATTTTGAAGAAAAACAAGCTGATATAAAATTCTCTGCAATAGCTACTGTTAATAATGAAAAATATATATCAAATGAACTTGCTAGAACAGGATATCAAAATAAGGCAAAAATAACTGTAGTTCAACAAGGAAGTGTTGAAGGAGAAACAGTAAAAAAAGGAGATAAAATAACATATACAACAACAATAAAAAATGAAAGTGATGAAAAACAATCAGTAAAAATTACAGATTCAGTTCAAAGTGAGATACAAATAGAACAAGCATATTTAATAAGAAATGGTCAAAAAGAAAATATTGAATATAGTAAAGAAGAGAATTATATTGAATGTTATTCTGAACTTAATGGAAATAGTGAAGCAAAATTTGTTGTTGAATCAACAGTTTATGATGATCTTGCACAAAATGGTGAAATAACAAATACAGTTGCTGTAATTACAAACAGTCAATATTTAAAATCTAACCCAGTAACATATAAATTTGAAAATGCAATAAAACAATCTGAAAATAATGAAAATCAAAATCAACCAGAAGAAGAAAATAATAATAAAAATGAAGCAAAAAAAGGAACAATTTCAGGATTAGTATGGTTAGATGCAAATAGAAATGGACAAAGAGATTCAGATGAATCAACAATGAGCAACATTGAAGTTATGTTACTAAACACAGATAATGGTGAAGTAAATGAAAAAATCACAACAGGAACAAATGGAAAATATGAATTTAAAGATGTAAGTAATGGAAAATATATAGTAGCAATAAAATATGATACTACAAAATATTCTACTACTGAATATAGAAAATCAGGAGTTAATGAAGAATTAAATTCAGATATGATTACAAAATCTTTAAATGGTGAACAATTAGCAATAACAGATGAAATCAACATAAATGAAAGTGGAGCTAACAACATAGATGTAGGTTTAACAGAAAACAAAATATTTGATTTAAGTTTAAATAAATTTATAAATAAAATTACTATACAAAATTCAGTAGGAACAAAAATGCAACAATATAATAAAGAAAAATTAGCAAAAACTGAATTACCAGCAAAACAAATTTCAGGTTCTACAGTAATAGTAGAATATGGAATAGAAATTAAAAACGAAGGTGAAATTCCAGGATATGCAAGTGAAATTATTGACTATTTACCAAGTGATTTTAAATTTAGTTCTGAAATGAACAAGAGTTGGTATATATCAACAGATAATCAATTACATAGTGTTAGTTTAGCAAATCAAATTATAAATCCTGGAGAATCAAAAACAATAACTTTAGTATTAACAAAAACAATGACAGAAAATAATATTGGAACATCTGTAAATACAGCAGAAATTGCAAAAACAAGTAATTCTTTAGCAATAGCAGATAAAGACTCAACACCAGGAAATAAAGCAAGTAATGAAGATGACTATAGTGATGCAAAAGTTATTATATCTATAAAAACAGGTGGTGTATTAATTGCAGCTTTAGTTGTAAGTATAATGTTAGTAATATTTATGATAGTTGCAATAATGATTATAAAAAAGAGAGGTGAAGAAAATGAATAAATCAATAAAAAAAGTAAGTATAATATTATTTATCATTTTAGTTACCTTATTTACTACTTGTACAAATATATTTGCAGCAGATTATTTTGATGATCAATTAGCTAGTATAGCAGCAAGGTCTCTAACAGATGATGAGTTTTTCAATATGAAGGACTTGGTAGGGAAAAAAGTATATTTAGGTCATAATGGTGACCATTATTCACATAAAGCAGAGTACTGTATACAATGGGATTCATCTTATAGAGGGATAGGCGGTGCATCTTTGAGAAATGCACCTATAAGAAATGTAATAGATTTAACAGAAGATGATGTTGTTACAATATACGGGGAAAACAATGTAGTAAATTCTTATACAAGTAATGATAATAATGATTTAGTAAGACTTATAAAAGTTATGGCCTATCATGCTTATCATTCTTTGACAAATAATGAAACATTAGGAAGAAAGTCTCAGTATCCACATAAAATAGCCTTAACACAAACTTTTATGGATGGGTTAGGTATATTAAGAGGAAAAATCTCAGATGCAATAGGAGATACTCATTCTGGAACATTAACTCCTGGAAATCATGATGCATATAGTAAACATTATAGAGCAAGATTTTTACTAATAGATGCTGGAGGATCTAATGGATATGGTGCTAGTCAGGATCAAATAATATTTGGCGCAAGAGAGCAAACTATAACATATGGAAATTTAGAAATTACTAAAGTAGATAAGGATGACGAAAGTAAAAAATTATCTAATGTTGAATTCTATATTCAAAATTTAGCTGGTCAATATGTACAAGCTACAAAAAATGATACAGAATATATAGCATCAAATTATGTTAAAGCAAAAGATATTGCAACTAAATTTGTAACAGGAACAGATGGAAAAATAACAATTAAGAATTTAATTTCCGGAAAATACAATGTAATAGAAGCAAATAACCCTAACCTTGGATATGAAGATAATAAAGGACTAACTAAAGAAACAACAGTAACTAAAGATACAACAGCAAATCTAAAAATTGAAAATAAACTAATGGTTGGTAACTTAAATATTATAAAGACAAAATCTGATAAAACACCATTAAAAATAAAAGGAATTAAATTCCAAATTACAAATAAAAATGGAGAGTATGTAATAGCCGACAAATCTGGAAATGATTACGTAGCAACAGGATACGGAGCAAATGGAACAACATTTGAAACAGATGATGAAGGTAAAATTTCAATTAAAAACTTAATTATTGGAAATTATTTAGTTAAAGAAATTGAAAATCCAGATTCTCATTATGAAAAAATGGATAATGAAGTACCAATTGTAATAGAAGTAGATAAAACAAAAGACTTAGAATATATGAACAAACAAATAAACATAGATTTATCAGGATATGTATGGGTAGATGAAACAATAGATGAAGGAAAAATAAATGACAGAAATAACCTAAAGAGCACAAATAAACACCCAGAAATTTCAAACTATGTAGATGGTAAGGATTTCTTATTACCAGATATTCCAGTAAAACTTATGAGAAAAGGACAAACAACACCAATAGCAACACAAAGAACAAACAATGATGGAGCATACAAATTTACTAACATTCCATTATATGATGCTGCAGATACAGAAAAGAAAAATGTAATATTAGATCAATACTATATTGAATTTGAATATAATGGTTTAGTATTTACAAATGTATTACCATATAATGATAATAAAGTAAAACCATATCTAGATAGTGAAGAAAGTAATGGTTCAAAAGCATCAGAAGCTCAAGAAGTAAGAGATAACTTTAATAAAGACTTTAGTGTTATAGAAGGTGGAACATCTAAAGATACAGGAATTACACGTGACAGTAATGGAAACAAAAAATATGATTTAACATACAGTGCAGACATATCAAATCATACTTCAGAAATTGTTACAGACAAAGATCAATTCCCTATTACAGCAAACACAACTAATACAGGATATAACATTAAAGACTACTATAAAGAAGGAATTACTGAAATAAAATATATTAACTTAGGTTTATATAAAAGAGAAAAACCAGACATATCATTAATGAAAGACTTACAAAATGTTAAAGTATCAATTAATGGATATAACCATATTTATGAAAAAGGATTAAAAAGAGCTGATAACCAAAATGGTGAAGAATTTAATATAACAGCAAAATTTGGTAATAAATATGGAAAAACTAAATATAAACAAGCAATTTACAGAGAAGATTATAATTATAAAGATGAAGCAAATGCTGATAACAACTTAAAAGTTTATGCAATATACAAAATAGACTTAATGAACGAAAATACAGATCTTCAAGTAGAAGTAAATAGTATAGTAGACTATTTTGATAGTAAATACAGTATTGACAAAATAGGAACAGAATTAAATAATGGAGAAGTTAAAGATAATAATTTAAGCTTAGAAGGAAATGAAACAACATATAATGACCAATACAAAAAAGCTATAATTAATACAAAATCAATAGGAAGATTAGACAACACAACTCCAACAAGAACTATTTACGTACAATATGAATTAAACAAAGAAAAAATATTAGATTTATTTAAAGATAAAACTGAATTAGAATATGAAAACGTAGCAGAAATTAATTCATATTCAGTATTTAAAGATAATAAAGTTTATGCAGGAATTGATAAAGACTCTAACCCAGGAAGTATGACACCAGAAGACAATGATACAAAAGCATCATATCAAGATGATACAGATTGGGCACCAGGATTAGTACTACAAATTGCAAGTTCAAGAACAATGGCAGGTAAAGTATTTGTTGATGATGTAATAAAACAAGATGGTTATAATGATTCATCTGCAACAATGATAGGAAAAGAAAGAATAGGAAATGGTATATATGATAATGGAGAAGCAGGAGTACCTGGAGTTAAGGTCACATTGACATCAGATAAAATGACATATATATCAGAATCAGTAAATGAAAAGGCAAAATACAAAGTAACTACAACTTATCATAAAGGTTCAGAAACAGGAGATGTAATTTCAGAAGATGAAATTAAGAAAAACGGAGTACCTGAAGGATCTGTTGCAATAGTAAAATATGAAAAGACAGAAGGTAATGATGGTATAGAATTAGATGTAGGTGAATATATCATTTCAGAATTCATACCAGGAAATTATACATTAACATATACTTGGGGAGATAAAACTTATACAGTTCAAGATTATAAAGGAACTATATATAATAGCTCAAGAGACCAAAACGACGTAAGCTGGTATAAGAAAGACGTAGATACAAGATATTCAGATGCAATTGATAATTACAATACTAACCAAGATGCACCAAAAGGATCAAGAATACAAATTGATGAAGATGCAAATAATGGAATTACAGATAGAACAAAAATGGATTCTACAACACCAAAAATGGATATAACTATAGAAATAACAGATACAGCAACAACAACATATAACGATAGTTTTGTACCAAAAGATTATAACATTAAAAATATAGATTTCGGTATTGTTGAAAGACCAAGACAAAAATTAGACATAGATAAAAGAATTAAAGCATTTAAAGTTATATTAGGTAATGAAGAATCAGGTCAAGTAATTGTTGATGCAACAGTAGAGCCAAAGAAAGATGTATTAGGTAATATACAAAGAGATGCAAATGGAGATATAATATATGAAATAACAGGTCAGAAAAATTACACAACATATATGTATCCATCACAATTCACAAATCCAACTAAAGGACAACTTAAACTAGAATTAGACAGTGAATTAATGCAAAATTCTATTGTTAAAGTAGAATATGAAATAGTAGTTGCAAATAATAGTGAACTAGAGTATAAGACAGAAGGATATTACAAATATGGAACAGATAAAACAAATATTGTTAATATCAAGCCATCAGGAGTATATGATTACATGGATAACACATTAGCATTAGATAAACAACATGAATCAGAAAATAGCAATTGGGAAATTGTTGCTACAAAATATGATGAAACAACAGATTTAGGACCTGAAAGTATAGTAGAAAAATACTTCATAGATAATTATTCTTATGTAGACGAAAATGAAAATCAAGTTAGTGTTTCTAAATGGGAATTATCTAGCAAGAGATATCAAGAATTATATACAAATTGGATAGAATCAATACAAGAAAAGAAAGTAGATGCAGATCAAATAAGACAAATAAAATTAAATAATAAAATGATATTACATAACAGTAATTTAGAAAAAGAATTAGCACCAGGAGAATCAAGTACAGCACAATTATATGCATCTAAATCACTTGCTAATATGGATGAGATAGTATTAAATAATGATGCAGAAATAACACAAACAAGATCATCATCAAATTATGGAAGAAAAATAACACCAATTGACTCATACTTATATGACTCAGGAGAAGAAATAATAATTATTCCACCAACTGGTGAATCTAAAAATTATTTACCTTATGCTATAATTGGTGTAACAGCCCTAGCAATATTAGGAGTAGGAGTAATTTTAATCAAAAAGAAAGCAATAGGAAATGATGGTAAAGAAGACTAAAATCTTAATTCCATAGAGAAGAAAAGACTTATCTGAAAAATCAGATAAGTCTTTTTTTGGGTTTTACCTAGGGAATTAAAGGATTAAAGGATTTTATAAAAAATTTAGGGAAAATTGTAATAAAAATGTAAAGAGAATTTAAAATAACTAAAGGAAAAATCAGAATAAAAGCTTCCCTAAAGGGAAAAAAGTAGATAGTTGTAATATTTTCTAAGATTGGAAAATACTTATATTGACTTTAAAACTTTAAAATAATACTATAAATATAGAAAGAATGTATCTTTTTAAGGTTTTAAGGAGGAAAAAATGAAACAAAGAGTTTTAAGTATTATGTGTGTAGTAACATTAATTATAACTTTAACAATGACATATTTTGTTTATGCTGGTGCAAATATTGCAAGCTATGCAAGTGATAATGTTTCAACAAATAATAAAAATGTTGAATTTGGAGCTTATTTAGAAAAAAGAGATTCAGAAGATATTTTAAATTTAAGTGTTAAAGTTAAGAATGATGGATATTTTAATGGAGAAATTAATTTAGAAAATAGTAATTTCAAGCTAAAGGAAGCTAAAAATGATTTTATTCAAAAGATAGAAGAAAATTCTATAATTCTAAATCAAATTAATAGTGAAACAGAAGCTAAACTTGAGATTTCTATAGAGCCTATTAAAGATGATACATTTAATATAGGTTTATTAAATATGTCAAGTAATTTAAACCTTAGAGGTATTTATAAAAATAGTTCAGATAAAGATATAGAAATAAATGCTACAAGAGAAGTTAAATATGAATATGGTGAAAACAATACAAATGAAAATGTAAAAAATGACATTCAAATAATTACTAATAAAATAACAAAAATATCAGGAGAAGAGAAAAGAGTAGTACAGCTACAAATGAACGTAGGACTTAATGAAAACAATTATCCTATGAAAGAAATTGAATTAAACGTAAATATACCTAAAATAAATAATAAAGAGGTTCAAAAAGTAGATAAAATAATTAAATATAATACAATGACAAATAGTGAATTTAATTTTGAAAATTCTGTAGCTAAAATCTTATTAAAAAATGAACAAAATGAACAAAATAATATAGTATGGGAAAAGCAAGGAAATGAAACAGTTATAATTACTTTAATATATGATTCAGATGTAGAAATAAATTCAGAGGAAATAAGTACAGAAGAAAAAGTTGTTTTATATAATCAAAAAGAACTAAATGCAACAAATAGAATTGAATTAAATAACGAAGAAAAAGATGAAATTATTAAATTAGAACAAATAAATAGAGAGGAATCAATTTATAAAGGAAAATTATATTTTGGAATAGATAGAATTATTCAAAATAAAACAAAAATTCAATTTAATTTAGCTTATGCAGAAAATAACGTAATAGTTTTAGAAGAACCTGTTAAATATGTAACTTCAGATAATGAAGTTGATGCAAATGTTATTTATAACAAAACTGTAATTAGTAAAGAAAGTTTTGATAAAATTTTAGGTGTAGATGGAAAAATAGAGATATTTAACCAAAATGAAGTGTTATTAGAAACTGTAGATAATAATTCTGAAGTAAATGAAAAAAATAATATTGTTATAGATTATACAGGAAAAGAACCATCATCAATATTAATAAAAACAACAGTACCAATTTCTGAAGGAGATATAGATTTAACACATACTAAAACAATAAAAGGAACTAATAAAGAAATAGTAAAACAAGCAACAGAGTTAAAAAGTGTTATTAGCTATCAATATGGAACAAGTGATATAGATAAAATAGAAGCAAATGTAGTATTAGAAGAATCAAGTTCTGATGCAGAAATAGAAGTAGATAAAAGTAGTTTATCAACAGTAGTAGACAATAATGTGGAAATAAAAGCAATATTAAAAGCAAATAATGAAAAACAAAATTTGTATACTGAACCTGGAATAATATTAGAATTACCAGAAGAAGTAGAAGAAGTGCAAATTAAAAATATTAATTTAATATATGATGAAGAATTAAAAATAAAAGAATATAAAGTAGAAGGTAGATATATAATAGTTTATTTAGAAGGAACACAAACAAACTATAAAAATTCAGGAATAGAGGGAACAATACTATTAGTAAATGCAAATATTAAATTAAGTAGAAAAACAGCAACTAAAGATTCAAGAATCAATTTAATTACATATAATCAAGGGGAGGTAAAAAATTCTTCAAAATCAATAAAAATAGTTGCACCAAATGATATTACTGCAATAAATAATATAAAAGATTTAGATATTGTGACAATAGGAGAAGAAAAAGTAAAAGAAGTAGAGCTAGAAAGAGGCAAAAATTTAAAAACAGTTGAAACAGAGATAGAGATAATAAATAGTAATCAAAACACAATGGAAAATATAAAAGTATTGGGAACATTTCCAACAAAAAGTGAAGAAAACAATATTGAAACAAAAGTAACTGAAGGAATTAATCTAGAAGGAATTGAAGATGCAAAAATTTATTATACAGAAAATGAAAGTGCAACAGATGATTTAGAAAATGTAGAAAATGGATGGCAAGAACAAATAACAGATGGGGCAAAAGTAAGTAAATATATGGTAGAAGTACCAACACTAGAAAGTGGAGAAAATATAGTAGGTACATATAAAACAGAAATACCAAAATTACTTGATTATAATCAAGAAGCAAAAGAAGGATATAGTGTAACATATACAAATACACTAACAAAATCAGTAGGATCAACAAGTGCAACAACACTAATGCTTTCAACAGGTGCTGGACCTGAACTAGATGTTAAATTAGTACCAGTAGTTGGAGAAGAGGAATTAGCAGAAAATGCAATTGTAAGAAATGGTGAAGTAATAAAATATCAAATACAAGTATCAAATTCAGGAAGTGAAGATATATCAGATGTAACAATACAAAGTATAGTACCAACTGGAACTGTACTTGTAAAACCTTATGAAAATGTCAAATATGTAGGAGCTGCATATTATAAAGAACATGATGATACAACATATCAAGATACTATAGAAACAATAAAAGTAGGAGAAAAAATAACAAAGGAATTTGAAGTAAGAGTAAAAAGTGATATAGCAGAAAATACTGAAATAGCCAATATGGCTCAAATTAAATATGGAGATGTAACTAAACAAACAGAAGCGGTAAGATTAAAAACAAAAGAAGGTAAAATAAGGATTAGTAATAAGACTTTGAGTGAAGGTAATTTATATGTTTATGATACAGTAGAATATTATACAATTATAGAAAATATTTCTAATGAAAAACAAGAGAATGTTAAAGTTCAAATAAAACCAGCTGAAAATTTAGAAATTGAACAATTACGTATTATAACTAATTTAGGAGTAATAGAAGTAAAAGATGAGCAATTAGATAATAGTGAATATGTTTACACTGAAGAACAAAAACAAGCTATAGAAAATAGAAATAAAAATATGAAAACAGAAGATATAGAGTATAATGACCAAATAAATATAGGAGAATTGGAAGCAGGAGAAGCAAAAGTTTTATATTATGCTATAAAAATTAACAAGCCAAATTCTGAAGGAAATATTACAGTTTCACCTATTGCAACATATAACAATGTTAATTATAGATCAAATGTAATATCAAATCAGGTTAGGAATCTTGATATTTCGATTAGTATGGATACAGACAATCAAACTTCATATATAAAAACAAATGATAAGGTTACCTATACAATTAGTATTAAAAATAATACTGAAAACAATATTGAAGGTATAAATATAGATGATATTATTCCTTATAGTTTAACTGTTACTGATTTTAGTTGTGATGGAGAAGATTTATCTTATTTAAATAAATCTAATGTATTGGAATTTTATATAAATCTAGAGCCTAATCAACAAAAAAATATACAAGTAGAAACAGTTGTTGATTATTCAGAAATAAGAGATGAACCAGAAACTATAACTAATTATGCTGTAGCAACGTTTAATGGAATAGAACTAGGAAAAACATTAGAAGTAAATCATATAATAGAGGCAAATGAAAAAGAAGAAGAAAATGATAATGAAAATGAAAATCAAAATGATAACAATAGTTCAGAAAATAATGATAATCAAAGCAATTCAGATAATACAAATAATAACAATAAAAATTCAAGCAATATTGCAAATGGAACAAATTTAGTTACAGGTATGGCATGGTTTGATGAAAATGAAAATGGTACAATAGATGACAATGAAAAAACATTAAGTGATATAAAAGTAAAATTACTTAATACTAATACAAATACATTTTTAAAAAATGATAATGGAAATGATGTAGAAGTTGCAACAAATGAAAAAGGAATATATATTATATCAAATATACCTAATGGAGAATATATTGCAATATTTGATTATGATAAAACAAAGTATGGTTTAACTGAATATAAAGCAAAGAATATAAATGAACAAAAAAATTCAGATGTAATGTTAAGTGAAATACAAATAGAAAATAACAAACAATATATACCATCAACAGATATTATACAAATAAATAATAAAAATATTTCAGGTATAAACATAGGATTAATAAATCAAAAAACATTTGATTTGAGATTAGATAAATATGTAAATAAAATAATAATTCAAGATTCTAGAGGAACAACTGTAAAACAATATGATAATACAACACTTGCAAAAGTAGAATTAGATAGAAAAACAATACAGGGAACAACAGTTGTAATAGAATATAAAATAAGTGTAACAAATGTGGGACAAGTATCAGGATATGCAACTGAAGTTGTAGATTATATACCAAATGATTTGAAATTTAGTTCAGAATTAAATAAAGATTGGTATATAAATTCAAATAAAATATACAATTCTAGTTTGGCTAATTCAGAGATTAAACCAGGACAAACAGAAGAAGTTACTTTAACATTAACAAAAGTAATGACAGATAATAATACAGGAAGAACAAATAATATGGCTGAAATTACAAAAGATTATAATGATTTGGGATTAAGTGATGGAAATTCAACTCCAGCAAATAAGGCTCAAGGAGAAAATGATATGGGTTCAGCAGATATAATAATTAGTATAAAAACAGGTGGAGTAATATATTTAACAGTAGCAATTATAATTTTAATTGTTCTAATAATTATAGCTTATCTAATTATAAGAAAAAATACAAATGAAAACTATGAAATCTAGAAAGAAAGGAGGAGAAAAATGAAATTAATAAAAAAGATATTTGTCTCATTTATAATAATGATTGGAATAATAATTATGAGTGATTTAAGTAAGGTTGAAGCAGTTGAATATAATTGGGGAGATGATATTTCTAAATTACAAGTTAATGATACAATTAAAATACCACATTGGCATTATGTAAGAAATAAAAGACTTTTATGCATACAGCAAGATAACCATTGGTATCAAGATAGTTATAACTTTACAGTGAAATATATAGTAACTATTGAAGGAAAAAAAGCAGTTTGTAATGGAAAAGAGATAGAAGATAATGTTAATGCAAAATTTGCTTATATATTAAATTGTAGCTCTTGTGATCAATATGCTAGAACATCTTTTGAATTACCATTTAAAGGAGAAAAAGAACTTACTGAGGCTAATGAACCAAGAAGTTATTGGCCAAATATATTTGTGTGGGATATGCTTTATGATTGGAGAAATAGTGTAGGCAAAGCTTTAGGTATACCTAGTGCTTTATTTCAAGCTGGTCAGAGTAATACTGGTATTTCAGAGATAGTAAGAGGCAGAGCAGCCGAATATAGTAATAGTCTTAAAACAACATCAACAACAGACAATACTAATATTGATAAAATAAGTGCTACACAACAATATATTAATGGAGTAGAATATGTAAAAGTAGGACCATTTAACTGGATTTTTCCAAATAATTTAAATAATATAACAATAATTAATCAAAATAATGATATTGTAGGAATAAGTAAAGTAATAAATAACGATGGAAATGTTATTAATGTTAATGAGGTTGTATCAGGTAAAAATTTTTATTTATGTGTACCAACAAATGTAACAGAAATAAAAAGTTATAAAGCTGAATGTGGTTCAGGGTTATTGTGTGCTAAAATTTATTTGTTAGAATCACCAACTCCTGGGAGTCAAAATTTAATGATAAGAGATCCATATACAAAATCACTTTCTATAGAAAAGACGATAAATAAAAAGCTAACAGGTGGTTTAAAAATTATCAAAGTAGACTCAGACAATACAAATATAAAATTAAAAGATGTTACATTTACAATTACAGGACCAAGCTATTCTACTGGAAAAGATTTTAAAACAAATGCTAGTGGAATAATCGAATTAAAAGATTTAATTCCAGGTTCATATAGTGTAATAGAAAAAGGCAATCCAAATTATGGTTATAATGTTATAACAGAAGGAAATGTAAATGTAAAAGCAGGATCAACTGCAGAAAAAACAATAAAAAATATAAAACAAACAGGAAATTTACAAATAATAAAGAAAGATAAAGATTCAGATTCAATATTAAATAATTTTGAATTTAAAATTGTAAATGGTGATGGAAAATATATAATTGCCAAAGACTCAAATGGAGAAGTTCAAACAACAGTAACAGGAAGTATAACTTTAGGAAGTATGGAATATACAACAACAGATTCAAATGCAACAACATTTAAAACAGATGAAGAAGGTAAAATATCAATTTATAACATATTACAAGGTACATATACAATTAATGAAGTAGGTGTATCAAATGCTCCAGAAAAAGACTATAGTTATTATGATGTAGATGAAAATTATATTTGGTGGAAAGTAAGTAATGATGGAGGAGCAAATTGGAGCACAGAAACTAGTGGAAATGCATCAATTACAGTTGGAAGACAAGAATCTGATAAAACATCAAGTGATACAGAATCAAATATTTCAGATAAAGTAACTATATTAAACAGAAGAAAATATATAGATATATCAGGATATGTATGGGAAGATATATTATATAATGATGGAAAAGAAAACTTAAAAAATGACTTATCTAGTGATGGTGAATTAGATTCATCAGATAATAAATTAGCAAATATTAAGGTAACATTATATAATTCATCAGGAACACAAATGTCTACTACAACAACAGACACAAGTGGAAACTATAAATTTATTAAACAAGAAATAGATAGTTTGATAGGTGCATATATAGAATTTGAATACAATGGAATGGCATATCAATGTGTTTTACCATATAATGATAATAATATTTCTGTATCAGATTCAGAAAAAAGAGAAGAAATAATACAATCTAAAGGATCAAAAGCTGTTGAAATTAATAAAATATCAGATACTGAAACTATTGACCTAAGAGAAGAGTTTAATAGTAAATTTGAAACAATAACAAATAATAATGCAAAATCAACAACAGGAGAAGACACAGAATTAAAATATGATTATGAAAATCATAAAAGTACTTTAGATTATGAAATAGTTGATAGTAGTAAACCATCAACAGGATATACAGGACAAACACCACCAGTAACAAATGTTGCAGATAAATATATAATAGCATCATCAACAAAAACAATATATAATAATGAAATATTTGGGGAAACAACAGAAAGTATAAGAACAAGTGGACTTGATGAAATAAAAAACATTAACTTTGGAATTTGTAAAAGAGAACAACCAGATTTAGCTGCAACAGAAGAAATTGGAGATGTAAAAATAAAACTAAATGGATATACACATACATATAATTACCCAAGAAAAAATCGTGGAGATAGTGATTATAATGAAGATAACTTTAATGTAGGAGTGCAATTTGAAAATAAATATGTAAATTCATCATTTACAAGAACAGTATATTCATCAGATGTAAGTTATAATAAACAAGAAGGTGGAGAAACAGGAAAACTAAAAGTTTATGTAACATATAAAATATCAATAGGAAATTATAATTCTGATTTTGAATCTAAAGTGCAAGAAATAGTAAATTACTATGATAATAGGTATATAATAGAAACAGATGAAGAAGAAGGAATACCAATATATACATTAGATGGAAATAGTAAAAATGAAATAAGATATACAATTGATAACAATTATGCAAGTGAGACAGTAAAAACAGAAAGTGGAACAGATGTATATTATAAAAAAGTTAACATTTTAGCAAATCAGGATATAGGTTCATCACCAAAAGATATATATATAAGATATAGATTAAATAATGATGCAATAAATTCAATATTAAATGGAAATGTTACACTAAATTCAATATCAGAAATATTATCATATTCAACATATAAAAATGGAAAAATATATGGAGGAATAGATAAAAACTCAAATCCAGGAACAACAGATCCAACAGATTTAGATAAAGAAAGAAATGGAATTGCAAAATATAGTTTTGAAAATGATACAGGATTTGCACCATCTTTAAGACTAATACTACAAGAAGGAAGAGTAATAAAAGGAACAGTATGGGAAGATAAAGCATTAGAAAGTGAATTAGCAAAATCAGGATATGATAAACGAAGAATAGGTGATGGAAAATATACAACTGATGAAAATGTAGTAAATAATGTCAATGTAGAATTATTAAATGCAAATGATTTAAGTGTAGTAACATTATATCAATTCAATGTAGCAAATAAGACAGATTTAAGAAAAAGAACCGCAGAAATGACTACAGGAGATATAAATGCAGAGTGTAGAGGAAGCAGTGTAGGAAGCAACCTTGAAAGTCAAGGAGATTACGAATTCTCAGGTGTAATACCAGGAAAATATGTATTAAGATTTACATATGGAAATACAAGTGTAATGTATGATACAAATGGAAATAAACTTGGAGAAATCAAAGACTTTGGAGGAATAGATGCATATAAATCAACAATATATAGAGGAGGAACTCCACATACCACTGATCAAAATGATAAAACATATTGGTATTGGTATAGAGCAGAAACCTCAAAAGATAGCACTGAAAATAGACTATCTGATGCAAAAGACAAAAATGGAGTAAAAAATACAAATGGAGGAACAGAAGAATTTGACATTATACAATATAGAACAACATCAAAAGAAAATTTAAATTATAATCAAATAGTAAATGAAGAAAAACAACTAGAAAAAATAAAAGCAGAATCACATGAATTTGAAATGCCAATAGATTATGACATAAATGATAAAATTAGTGATGGAACAAAAGAACTTAAATTTATATTTGATCAAATGGACTTTGGTATAATAGAGAGACCAAGACAAAACCTATTACTAGAAAAACAAATTGCATATGTTGAGTTATCATTAAGTAATAATAATGTAATAATATCAGGAGATCCAAGAGTAGAAACATTACCAGGATTGCAAATATTAGGAAACGACATAAAAATTGACTTAGAATCTGAATTAACACAAAAAGCAACATTAAAAGTAGTATATGAAATAGTAGTAGATAATAGTAATGTTGAAATAGATTATAATGATCCTAGATATTATGATTATTATGAATTAACAGAAGGAACAAGAAAAGAAGATGTATATAAAACAGTACAAATAAAAAACTTAGTAGATTATGTATCAAACGACTTATCAATAGATATAAAAAATCAACCAGATTGGATGGATGTAGAAGTAATAGAAAGCGAATCTGAACCAAGTGCAGGAAAATATGCATTGATAAAAAATGAGAATATAAGTGAAGCGGCATGGAAAAAAGCAAAAACATATAATCATATAATAGCAACATCAAAATTTGCTGACCTTGAACCAGGACAAGGAAAAATATCAGTAAAATTAGAAGCAAGTAAAACATTATATAATACAGATGATTTGACAATGGATAATGAAATTGAGGTAAATGAATATAAAGAAAGAGCAATAACAAACACAACACCAGGAAATTATATACCAGGATTATTACAATCAATAGACGAATGGCTAGATGTTCATGAAGCAGATGATGATGCGGTAAATATTACAATAACTCCACCATATGGAGAAAACAGAAATTATGTGCAATTTATAATAATAGGAACTATATCATTAATTATATTAGCAACAGGAGTTGTATTAATTAAGAAAATAGTATTAAGGGATTAAGGGACAACCTTTTTCCCTTTTTTTTGAGGGATTAGGGGACGTTCTTTTTTTCCCTTTTTTAGGGATTAGGGGACACTCCTTGGTAAATTGGGTTTAAGGCTTTTCCTACCTAAAGGGGGAGTATGTGTCATTATTTTTTTATTTATGATTGATTGGAGTGAGAAATAGAAATTGTTTATTAATAGCTTGAGGAATGCTCAGGGCAAAATTAATATAT
>CAMNPT010000012.1 GCA_946548575.1 uncultured Clostridium sp.
AACACTCCTTTTTTTCAACCGCTAGGACGAACCAATGGGGACGGACCTTTTGGTTGAAATAAAAAATATTATATTATTATTTCAACCAAAAGGTCCGTCCCCATTGGTTCGTCTCATTGGTTTGCCCATTGGCTTGCCCATTGGTTCGTCCCCATTGGTTCGTCCTAGTAATTGAAATAATCTAATTTCATTGCTTTTTTTACTTTTTGCATTGTTTCTTTTGCAGTTTTTCTTGCTTTTTCTGTTCCTTCCATTAATATTTTATCTACAATTTCCGGATTCTTTTCATAATAATCTCTTTTTTCTCTTATAGGCTTTAATGTTTCTGCTATATTTTTTGCAAGTTGTTTTTTGCATGCTACACAACCTCTTTTTCCACCTTTACATTCTTCACATACTGTTTTTACTTCTTCTTCATTACTAAATAGTTTGTGGTAATAATATACCATACATATATCAGGGTTTCCTTTATCATCTTTTTTTATTCTTCCTGGGTCTGTTACTGCACTCATCACTTTTTTTGTTATTTCCTCTTCACTGTCTGATAAATATATTGCATTTCCGAAGCGATTTTCCCATTTTTTCGTTTCCATCTAGTCCTTTTATTCTTTTTTCCTTAGATAATACTGCTTCTGGTTCTTTTAATACTTCCCCATATATTGAATTAAATTTTCTTACAATTTCTCTACATTGTTCTATTAGTGGAAGTTGATCTTCTCCAACTGGTACTAATTCTCCTTCAAATGTTGTTATATCTGCTGCTTGGCTTACTGGATATCCTAAAAATCCATAAGTCACACTTTCTCCAAATATTTCTCTTTTTTGTGCAATTTCCGTTTTTACTGTTGGGTTTCTTTGTAATCTTGCTATTGTTACTAAATTTGAGTAATATACAGTCAATTCTGCTGTTTCTGGTATCATAGATTGTACATATATTGTTGTTTTTTCAGGATCTATTCCACATGCTAAATAGTCCATTGCTAATTCTCTTACATTTTTTCTAACTTTTTCTGGATTATTAAAATTGTCTGTTAATGCTTGGACATCAGCTATTAGTATATAAGTTTCATATTTTCCACTTTCTTGCAATTCTAATCTTTTTTTTATAGAGCCAAAATAATGTCCTATATGTAGTTTTCCAGTTGGTCTATCTCCTGTTAATATTCTCTTTTTTTCCATATTTTAATTTCTCCTTTTTATTAATATGCTAATTATACTATATTTTATTAAAATTTACAATATGTCAATCAATAAAAAAGAGACTGATTTCAGCCTCTTTTCTAGCATTATTTTAGAATAACAATTCCTCCATATGGTAACAAACAATCTCCATCTACATTTAATTTAAAAGTTTTATTTGATTCTTTATAATTTTCTGGTATATCGATTTTTTGTGCTTCAGTTCCTCTATTTATTGCTACAAAAACTGAATTTTCTTGGTTTTCCCTTTCAAATGCAAATATATTTTGGTTTGAGAGAATAATTTTGAAATTGCTATTTTTTCCTTTATATTGTTTTCTAAATTTTCCAATACATTGATAAAAGTTAAGTAATTCAACATCCTCTTTTCCCCAAGGGAAACATTTTCTATTAAATGGATCTTTAAATCCATGTAATCCAACTTCTGTACCATAATAAATACAAGGAATTCCTGGCAAAAAATATTGAAGTATTATTGCTACTTTTAATCTATTTTTCGCTAGATTATATTCATCTGGCAATAATTTATCATTTTCATGTTCAAATTTTCTAAATTCTTGTGTTAAAAATTTATTGTCCACATGCCAAGGTGAAGGTGGCTCATCAATTTTCCAAATACATTCATATCCTGTACGAATATATTTTCCTGAAAGAATTGTAATTGCCCTTACAATATCATGTGTATCTAATGAGTTAAACATTGTATCAATTGTTTCTTGTGGATAACCATCAAGCATATCAAATATTTGCCATCCTAAATATTCGTTTTCACCATTTACCACAAATTTCAAAATTGCATTTGTGTATAAATAGTTTGTAGGGCAATCTATACCCTTTCCTAATATCTCAGATGGTACTTTGTTCCAAAATTCACCTAAAATTAAATGAGTTTTATTAGCATTTGCTCTATTTCTGATACCTTCTAATAATGAAGGAATCAAATTTTCTGCTAAATCTAATCTAAATCCATCTACATAAGGTGCAAATTTTGCAATTACTCCATCTTCTCCATATACATAATTTTGAAATTCTTGATTTTCCTGGTTAAATACAGGCATATCTTTAAATAATCCATACCAATATTCATAATTTCCATTCTCATCAAATTTGAACCAATTACGATATTTTGAATTTGGATTTTGTAATGCCTCTTGAAATATTGGGTTATCACTACAACAATGGTTAAATGCAATATCTAATATAACATGCATTCCAAGTTCATTCGCTTTATTATGAAGATTTTCTAAATCTTGAAATGTTCCCACATCAGGGTCAATTTCCATATGATTTGTAGATGCATATCTTTCATAGCGATATAAACTTTCATTTATTGGTGAAAGATATATGATTCCAACTGATAAACTTTTTAAGTAATCAAGTTTTTCTTCTATACCTTTTAGATTTCCACAAAAAAAATCATTATTGTGGAATTCTCCCATTTCATCTTGTTCCCAGTGTGGCATTTCTCCCCATATACGATAATTTCTTCCTTCTTGTTTACCATTTTTGTAATTCTTACTTCTATTAAACCTGTCCACAAATAATTGATAAGCAATTTGGTCTTTAGACCATTCTGGTACACAAAATTTCTTTATATCCTTTTCCATAAAGCAATCTTCCTTTCTATTGTCAAGATATAATGCAATTAATTTGTTACTTGCTAGTTTACGTTTTTCATATCCTCAATTTACTATATTTATTTTCTTTTGTCAACATTAACTTTTGTTTTTTATTACATTAAATTTATCTTGATATTCATTTAATTTTATTTCAAAATCCTGTTTATTTTTATTAACAATAGTTTGTAATATAAGTCCTCCAAAGAATGATTGAATAGATCCCATGAAGAAGAATACACTAGCAACAAATGATGGCATTTTAGGAACTAATCCTGTTTTAAAGTAATCAATTAAAACTGGTACTAAAAATAATATTCCTATTAGTGCAAGTATTCCTGCAACCCATGAAAAAAATGAAAATGGCCTATAATTCTTATATAATGATATAATTGTTTTTATAACTTTAAATCCATCTGAATAGGTATTTAACTTAGATTCACTTCCTTCAGGTCTATCTCTATATTCAATTATTATATTTTCTACCCCCATATTTTTGTCTAAAGTATGTATTGTCATTTCTGTTTCAATTTCGAAACCTTTAGATAAAACTGGGAAAGTTTTTACAAATTTATAGCTAAATGCTCTATACCCTGTCATAACATCTCTTATATCACTTTTATAAATAATATTAATAAGTTTTCTTACTAATATATTTCCTACATTATGAAATGGTCTTTTATTTTCTGTAAAATATGTTGATGATAGTCTATCTCCTATTACCATATCCACATTTCTCTCTAAAACTGCTTTACACATTTCTTTAGCATATTCTGCTGGATAAGTATCGTCTCCGTCTGTCATAATATAACACTCAGCATCTATTTCACGAAACATGGTTCTAATAACATTCCCTTTTCCCTGTTTTCTTTCATACCTAACTATTGCTCCTGATTCTTTTGCTATTTTATCTATTCCATCTTTTGAATTATTGTCATAAACGTAAATTTTAGCTTCTGGTAATTCTTTCTTAAAGTCTTCTATTACTTTTTTTATTGTTTTACTTTCATTATAACATGGTATTAAAACAGCTATCTTATCCATTTTTTACTTTCCTTTTTCTTTGTTTTCATTCATTTCTTTTTCACCATTATATTCATTTACTAAATATAACGGTCTATTTTTTGTTTCATTAAATATTCTTCCTAGATATTCTCCTACTATACCAAATAATAAAATTTGTACTCCTGAAAAAAATAATATCAGTAATATAATTGCTTGAAATGCTTGAATAGGTTGATCTACAACAAAGCATTTTATAATTACATATATGAAATATATAAATAACATCATAAATGTTGGAATTGCAACAAGTGTAGAAAATTTTAAAGGAGCTATTGTAAATGAAGTAATTCCATCAATAGCTAAATCTATCAATTTTAAGTAATTCCATTTAGTTGAACCCGCAACTCTAGGGTCCCTATCATATAACACCTCTTTTTTCTTATAGCCTATCCAACTAAACATACTTTTTGTATTTCTTTGTGATTCTCTAAGCATTTTTAAAGCATTAACACATCTTCTATCCAAAAGTCTGAAATCTCCTGTGTCTTTTTGAATTTCTACTTTAGTCAATTTTTGTAATAATTTATAATACATTTTAGATGTGAATTTTTTTAACCAGGTTTCTCCTTTTCTGCTTCTTCTTTTTGCATAAACATCATCATAACCCTCTTCCCAGTATTTAACTAACTCCGGAATTAGTTCTGGTGGATCTTGCAAATCTGCATCCATAAAAATTACACAATCACCTTTAGCATAATCTAAACCTGCAATCATGGCAATTTCCTTACCAAAGTTTCTAGAAAAATCTACATAACATATTCTATTATCTGCAATTCTCATTTGTTTTATTTTATCTATTGTATTATCTTTACTACCATCATTAATAAAAAGAATTTCAAATTCATAATTATTCATTGAATCCATTAATTTTTTCATTCTATCATATAAAATAGGTAATGATTCTTCTTCATTGTATGCTGGTATTATTACGGAAATTTTTTTCATCTTTTATTCCTTTCTTTTAAATGCAAAAAATTTACTTATAAAAAAATTTAATATTACTACTATTACTGTTAAACCTATTTTTACAACTATATTAGGAATAGGTAATTTGAATAAAACTATTCCTCCCAAAAATTCTATTAAAATAGTAAATGCTCTACCTGTCATAAATTTTATAAATTGTGTTATTCTCTCTTTAGCTGTTTTAGCATTTGCATGAAATACTAAGTCTTTGTTTGTAATATAAGCAAATAATACAGCTAAAATAATTGCAATTAAATTTGATATGTTTTCATTCCATTTTAATATACTGTCCATTATAAAAAATGAAGCCAGATTAATAATTGAAGTACCAACTCCAAATACAACATATAAAATTACTTCTTTTGTAAATAATTTTTCTTTTAATTTCTTTATCTTTTCCATTTTAATTCAACCATTCTTGATTTTCCAAATACCAATCTATTGTTTTTACTATACCATCTTCGAATTTAGTCTTTGGTTCCCATCCTAATTCATTTTTAATTTTTGTAGGGTCAATTGCATATCTATAATCATGCCCTTTTCTATCTGTTACAAATTCAATTAAATCTTCAGATTTTCCCAATCTTTCTAATATTAATTTTACAATTTGAATATTTCTTCTTTCATTATGTCCACCAATATTATATCTTTCTCCTGATACTCCATTATGAAATACTAAATCTATTGCTTCACAGTGATCTTCTACATATAACCAATCTCTAATATTTAGACCTTCTCCATAAACAGGTAATTTTTCATTATTTAATGCTAATTTAATCATATGTGGTATTAATTTTTCATTATGTTGATAAGGTCCATAATTATTTGAACAATTTGTTACATTTACATTCATTTTAAATGTTTCTTTATAAGCCAAAGCAATTAAGTCAGAACTAGCTTTTGATGCTGAATATGGGCTACTTGGTTTTATTGGTGATGTTTCTGTAAAATATCCATCTTCTTTAAGCGAACCATAAACCTCATCTGTTGAAATATGTACAAATTTATTTGGACTTCCCTCTCCCCATTTTTGTTTTGCAGTTTCTAATAAAGTATGTGTTCCTATAACATTAGTTTGAGTAAATACAAATGGTGTTTTTATACTATTATCAACATGTGATTCTGCCGCAAAATGAATTACGCCATTAATGTCATATTTATCAAAAATCTCTTTCATTTTTTCAAAATCACATATATCAGCTTTTTCAAATTCAATTTTATCTTTAATTTTTTTAAGATTATCCATATTTCCAGCATAGGTTAATTTATCTACAACAACAACTTTATAATCTGGATGTTTTTTTACAAAATATTCTGCAAAATTTGCTCCTATAAAACCTGCTGCTCCTGTTACTAAAACATTTTTCATTTCCAAATTTCCTCCTCTTTTAATTCTTTTAGTGTTGGCCATTTCGCATCTTTTTCAGATGTTATTAAATCCTCTGGCTTTAAATCTCCCATAGGCCACTCAATTCCTACATCAGGATCATTCCATGCAAGACCTCCTTCTGCATTACCATTATATACATCATCACATTTATATGTAAATTCTGCCTCATCTGATAACACTAAGAATCCATGTGCAAATCCTTTTGGTATCATAAACATTTTTTTATTTTCTTCTGTTAATATTACACCTTCCCATTTTCCATAAGTTTTGCTTCCTGGTCTTAAGTCTACTGCGACATCAAAAACTTCTCCTTTTATAACTCTAACCAATTTTGCTTGAGTATTTTCTTTTTGGAAATGTAATCCTCTTAGAACTCCTTTCTTTGATTTAGATTGATTATCTTGTACAAAATTATAATTTAATCCAATTTCTTCAAATTCAGTTTTACTATATGTTTCCATGAAATATCCTCTATTATCTCCGAAAACTGTTGGTTCTATAACATATACTCCATCAATTGAAGTTTCTATTTTTTTAAACTTTCCCATTTTTCTTCCTTCCTTTTTTATATATAAATCTGTCCCAAATGGACATTCATGTCCATTTGGACCTGTCCCTATATGGACATCAAATATTTTCCATAGTCTGTTTTCATGTATATTTTAGCAAGTTCTTTTAATTGTTCTGATGTTATCCATCCTTTTTTATATGCTATTTCTTCTGGGCAACACACTTGCATTCCTTGTCTTTTTTCTATTGTTTGTACAAAACTTGCTGTTTCAAGAAGAGCATCATGTGTTCCAGTATCAAACCATGTCATTCCTCTTCCAAATGTTTCTACATATAATTTGTTCATTTTCATATATTCTTCATTAATTGACGTTATTTCTAGTTCTCCTCTTGCTGATGGTTCTATACTTTTGGCAATTTTTACAACATCATTTGTATAAAAATATAAACCTGGCACTGCATAATTTGACTTTGGATTTTCTGGTTTTTCTTCTATTGATATTGCTTTTCCTGTTTCATCTATTTCAACCACACCATAGGCTCTAGGATCTTTTACTTGGTATCCAAATATTGTTGATTCATTTTCTCTTTCATTGGCTCTTTTTAGCATCTCTGATAAATGTGACCCATAAAACATGTTGTCTCCTAAAATCATTGCTACATTGTCTTCTCCTATAAAGTCTTCTCCTATTATAAATGCTTCTGCTAGTCCATTTGGTTTTTCTTGAACTTTATACTCAAATTTCATTCCCCATTTTGAACCATCACCTAATAATTCTTTAAATGTCTCTATATCTCTTGGTGTTGATATTATTAAAACTTCTCTGATATTTGCCTCCATTAAAACTGATAGTGGATAATATATCATTGGTTTGTCATATACTGGCATTATTTGCTTTGATATTGCTATTGTTAATGGATATAGTCTTGTTCCACTTCCACCTGCTAATATTATTCCTTTTCTATTTTTCATACTACAATCTTCCTTCCTCTTTTAAATATCTTTTTAAACCATCTTCCCAATCTGGTACATTTATTCCTTGTGATTTTAGTTTTTCTTTTGACATTTGAGAGTTTTTAGGACGTTTTGCTTGAACTATATTCATCATTTCTATATATTGTTCTGTTGTAACTGGATTTACTTTACATATTGTTCCTGTATATTCAAATATTGCTTTTGTAAAGTCATACCATGTTGTATATCCTTCATTAGTTGAATTGTATACTCCATAAGGTATTTTTTTATTTACAGATTGATAAACTATTTCAGATAAATCTTTTGCATAAGTTGGGCTTCCATGTTGATCTGATACAACACTTAATTCATCTTTATCTTCTCCAAGTTTTAACATTGTTTTTACAAAATTGTTTCCACCTATTCCATATAACCAAGCTGTTCTAAAAATATAATATTTATCTGTATTTGATTTAATTTGTTCTTCTCCATGTAGTTTTGTTATTCCATAAGCTGTTACAGGTGATTTAGGGTCATCTTCTTTATAATCTTTTTCTACATCTAAATCTCCACCAAATACATAATCTGTGCTTATATGTACTAAAGTTGCTCCAACTTCATTTGCTGCTTTTGCTAAATTTCCTGGTCCATCTGCATTTATTTTTTCTACTATTTCTCCTGCTGTTTCGGCTTTATCTACTGCTGTAAATGCTGCACAATTTATTATTAACTCTGGTTTTGTGTTTTTGACAAATTCTTTTACCTGTGCTTCATTTGTTATATCTAATTCTGCTACATCTGTTAAAATAAGTTCATTTCCTTGTTCAAATTTTTCTCTAATTTCTTTAGCTAACATCCCATTAGCTCCTGTTATTAAAATTTTCATAAGATTAAAGCACTTCCTTTCATATTTTTTCGACTATATAATATCATTAAAAACAAAAAAGTACAAGGGTTTCTTGTACTTTTTTAATTACAATTTACAGCTATTATATTTTCAAAAGAAAAAATTTTAAAGCCGTGAATTATAATATTATTTATTGTGTTTTCCTTTTTTAGACTTTTTTCTTTTGGTTGCTATTATTAAACATATTATTAATAAAGCAAAAATGATTATTGCTAAATATTTATAATTAATCTCTTTTTTTTCTTCAATTTGAACTGCTTGTTTCCTAATAATATTTATTTTATAAACCACTTTTTCATCATTTCCTGCAGTTACCGTTATTAAAACTTGATTTAAACCTTCTTTTAAGTTTTCGTTACCTGTAATTTCAATTTTTGCATTTTCTATATTAGAGTTAGTATCTATATTTATTTTTTCAACATAGCTTTGAACCTCACAATTATATTCGTAAATATTTTCATTAAATTCTGGTGTTATTTCTATGTTTGATTTGTCCTCAGTTGTTATTTTTAGACTGTTTAGTCTAAGATTTTGTTTAACTTGTTTTATTACTTTAATAAAATATGTCCTAACCATTCCATTTTCAGCAGTAACTTCTATTTCTATATTATTTTCTCCTGAATTTAAAGTTATTTTTCCTGTGCCAGAAACAGATGCTTTTTCGTCATCTGTTTCTGCTTTGATTTCTATACTATCATCAGTAATTTCTTCTTTTATTTCATAATTTATTGTTTGTTTGTCAAATTCAGGTGTAATACTATAGTTTTCTACAGATAAGTTTTTTAAATAATTATTACTTGACTTTCCTATTTTTTCTTCTTGTTCTTGTTTCCACTCTTTTTGTTCTTGTTCTAATTTTTTGTCAGCTTGTTCATCTGTATAATCTGCCATAGTTGCAAAACTCATGTTTTGTGAAAATAGCATTAAAATCATAACTATTATTAGCATAGTTTTATAAATTAATTTTTTCATATTTTATATCATTCCTTTTCTAAATATAAATCAGCTTGGAAAATTTCTTTTTCAAACTGATTTTTTGTTAGCATAATTTTTTAAAATATATTTTTATTAATTTGTTTTTACATAGCTTGATGGCACAAAAGCTTGCCTTCCATCTGATAATATTATTCTAGACCATTGTACCCAATCTGAACCTTCATATCCTTTATATGTTGAGTCATCAATAACTGTTACTGGTGTATAATCTGGTAAATAGTCAACTTTACTAAATCCAGCTGTCGTACTAGGACCTGTTCTTACATTAAGTCCACCTGACTTCTCAGTTTTTACATAAGCACTATAATTACATTTTATTTCATCATTTATTTGTTTTAAATATTCTCCAGACATATAACCTACTTTTCCATCTTTTGTTACTACATGTTGCCAAGTAGAATTTATTCCTCTTCTTACAGATAACAATATTGTTCCCTTGTCATATCTTGCAATAACTGTACTTGAAGTACTAGCTTCACTTCTTAATGCTAAACTAGAACTTTCTGTATTAACAATTACATTCATTGGGTATTCTTCACTATTTACAGAATCTGATGGTCTTGGAGATAAGGTAGAGCTCATACCTTCATATACTGGTATTATAAATGTTAAGTTTGAATCTACTTTACCTGCATTTATGTAATATCCTCTTAGCAAGTTTCCTTCACTATATGCTGCTGACAAGTTTTGCATATATTGGTGTGAATATAGAGATGTTCCATTAGTTGAATCAATATCAAATCTATTTTGATATAATGTATTTTGGTAATTGTCTAACCAATTTGTCTTTAGAAAATCAATTCCACCTTCTAGGGCTTTTTCCATATTGTTCCAACCATAATATTTCGCTTTTGCCAAAGCATTTGCTATTACTTCGCTAGTACTATTTCCACTTGCTCCTATATTAAATGGATTATAATATGTATTTCCATCTCCACCATCCATTCCTTTACTAGTTGTTGAACCACTTTTTCCATTTTCTTGTATTAATCTAGAAATTATATAATATGGATTGACTCCCTTATTTCTACATGCTGTATCTATATCACATGCATAATTTTGTAAAAATGTTCCATTTACATTTATTTGTATTCCTGCTAATGAAACTGAACTTGATTCATATTTATTAGCATCTAAAAATTGAAATACATTACTATCATTTAGGAAGTTTCTTGGATCCATATAATATGCAATTGCTTTGTCAGATGCCCCATACCATCCTGTATCATAAGATTTTGTTCCACATACTGGGCATATCCATTCACTTCCTGATGAGGCTGGTACTAAATTTGCATTATGTATTGAATATTCTCCATATACTGCACTGCTGAAGTTTAAGCCTGTATATAATAATTTAATTGTCCATGCTGGATGACTTGATTGAAGTTTATCTAATAACTCTTTATATCCTGGATATTTTGCTGTATTAATGTTTGCATAATCTGATCCATTATGTGGATACGCATCAATATTTAGTTTAATTTGTATTGCACCTATTTGTTTATTCTCTCCTGTTGTTCCAGCAATATTTCCATCACGCACCCAATCTTGCCAACCTGTTCCATTTATATAAACTCTATATTCTATGGAATATCCTTTTAATCCTTCTAGTTTTATTTTTATGGCTTCGATTGCATTACTTTGACCTGTAACACCTGTTTGTTCGTTATTTGATACACTATTCATCCAGCCTATATTTTGAACATGTGCTTGATATTTTATAGAAGCTCCATTAACTACATTTTCTAATTGTATTTTTATAGCTTCTAAATTATTCCCTGTAATTGAACCTGATGTTTCTCCGTTTTTTACATAGTTTTCCCATCCTATACCAGATACATGTCCAATATATTTGACTTTTGGAACAACTGTATTTTCAGCTTTTACAATTCTTAGTTGCATTGCTTCAACTCTTAAACTCTGATTTACAGTTCCTGATATCATTTCGTTAGAAGCCCATTGTTGCCATCCTACATTTTGCACATGTGACTTATATTCTACTATATATCCCTCCATACCTTCTAGTTTTATTTGTATAGCTTCTATTCTTTTTTCTTGTCCTGTTGTTCCTGCCTCTTCTCCATCTGTTTTCCATTCTTGCCAACCTATATCTTGTACATGCGCTCTATATTTTATATGAACTCCTTCAGGTACATTAAGTAATTTTATTTTTAATGCCTCTATTCTATAAGCTTGTCCTGTTGTCCCTGAAATTCCTTCATCTTTATTCCAATCTTGCCATCCAATGTTTTGGACATGTGCTTGGTATTGTATATGAAGATTAGTATCAATATTAAAATTTTTGCTTTCTTCTGCTAATTTTGTGTTATTGACATATAACTCTATTTTTATTGTATGTTTTCCACTACTCAATATTGATCTATCTATGTCGAATTTATATCCAGGTTTAGGATTTTCAATATTTGTTCCATAACCGTTTATTGAATTTAATATATCTGGTCTTTCAACATAAGAAATCAAACTAGAATCTATTTCTTTATCATCTACATATGCTTTTATATATGAATCTGAAACATTTGACATTTTCCATCCAGAAACACATAATTTTGTTATTTCATTATTATAATATGTACTCCCATCACTTGGAGTGTCTATACATAGCTTTCCTATCGTGTTTTTTTCTACTACTTTAATTTGTATAGCTTCAAGTCTTAATGCTTGTCCTGTTGTTCCTGCTAGTTCTCCATCTGTTTTCCAATCTTGCCATCCTATATTTTGTATATGAACTCTATACTTTATAGAATAATTGTTAGTGTTTTCTAGTTTTATTCTAATAGCTTCAAGTCTTTTTGCTTGTCCTGTTGTTCCTGCTAATTCATCATCTGTTTTCCAATCTTGCCATCCTATATCTTGTATGTGAACTTGATATTTAATGCTTAAATTAGAAGTATTATTTAAAATTTTTATATTAATTCCTTCAAGTCTTTTTGATTGTCCCGATGTTCCTGACATTTCTCCATTTTGCACATAATTTTGCCAGCCAACATCTTGTACATGAGTTCTGTAAGATATCTCTAGATTTTGATTTTCATTTGTTGCACATACTTTTGTAAAATAAATACAACTAAATAAAAAAATCAAAAAATATATTAGTATTTCTATTTTTTTCCCTTTCATTAGTATCACTCTCCAAAACAAAAATTTCCTATTTGTATTTTATCATTACTAATAATTAAATTCAATACTTTTCAGACAAAAAAAAATTAGAATTTTTTACAAAATTCTAATTTTTTTATTATTTTTCAACTATACATATAATTATCATTGCAAATATAATTAAACCTAAAGATTTTATTTTTTTCATTTGTTATACTTCTCTAGTATTTTTTATAACCTTCATTCAAATCAACGCTTGTACTTATTCCTGATACTAAACCGGAAGAAGTATATTGCCACATTGTATAGCTATACTTATAATCACTTTTTTGGTTACTGCTTCCTGTATAATGTGCAAGCCAGGTTTCATATGGTGCAAGTCTATTTACTTCTAAATTATTATATAGCCAATTTCTACTAGCATATACCATAGGTATATATCCATTATTTTTTACCTGATTACAAAATGCTACTGCAACATTAGTTCTAAGTGCTTGGTCCAATCCATCTGCTCTTCCATCTCTGTTATCTGCACCTGAAATTTCAGAGTCTATAGCTATTGGATAAGTAATATTATATTGTCTTGCTATATTAGTTACATAATTTGCCTCTTCAATACCTTCTGCAATAGATACTGCTTGACTAAAGAAATATAACCCAACTTTTATACCATTTGATAATGCTCCTGTTATGTTTTTTCTGAATTTTGCGTCTTCTACAATTCTACCTGTTCTATATCCTCTATATCCACATCTTATCATCGCAAATTGTACTCCTGCATTTTTTACTGCTTGCCAATTAATATCATTATTAAATTCCGATACATCTATACCAAAATATTTTCTATAATATTTAGAGACTAATCTTATTTGTATTGCTTCTATTCTTTTGCTTTTTCCTGTTGTTCCTGCCGTTTCGCCGGTCAATCATCCAACTACTCCATCCATAATCTTGAATATGTACTCTGTATTCTACAGTATATTCATCTAATCCTTCTAATTTTATTTGAATTGCTTCTATTCTTTTTCCTGATTCTGTAATTCCTGCTGTAGATCCATTAGACTGCCATCCTTGCCATCCTATATCTTGCAAATGGGTTCTATATAGTATTTTAGCATTTGATTTTACATCTAATAGTTTGATTTGCATTGCTTCTATTCTTTTTGCCTCTCCTTCAGTTCCTGAAGTAAAACTTTCTGCTGTTTCATCTTGCCATCCTATATTTTGAACATATGAATTGTATGATACTTCTGGTTCTAATGTTTCTGTACCTACATATATGATTCTAATCTGAATCGCTTCTATTTTTCTTGCTTGACGAGTTGTTCCCGCTATTTCTCCATTTTTTCTCCACTTTTGCCAGCCATATCCAGATATATGTACTCTATATTCAACACTATATCCGTCTAAATTTTCTAATTTTATTTTTATCGCTTCTATACTATTAGATTTCCCTGTTGTTCCTGCTTGTTCATTATTTGATACCCAATTTTGCCATCCAAAATTAGAAACATGCGCTTGATATTTTAAATTACTTTCTTTAGTTGTTCCTTTCAAATTAAGCTTTAATGCTTCAATTCCTTTAGCTTGTCCTGTTGTTCCTGCTATTTTATCTTCTTCAACACTGTTCTGCCAGCCTATGTTTTGAACATGTGCTTGGTAATCTATAGTTGGTTCTATTACTTTTTCTTCTTCTTTAATAATCTTTATTTGTATAGCTTGGATTGCCAAACCTCTTCCTGTTGTTCCTGATACTTCTCCATTATGTTTCCATTTTTGCCAACCTAACCCCTGTATATATGTTCTATATTCTACAATATATCCTTCCATTTTGTTTAATTCAATTTTTATTGCTTCAATTCCTTTGTTCTCACCCGTTGTTCCAGCTTCTTCTCCATTTTGTTTCCAATCCATCCATCCATAGCCTTGTGCATGGACTTGATATCTTAAAGTTGCTTCTTTTACTATTTCTTCTGATGTTCCCAAAGATATTTTAATTGCTTCAATTCTCTTATTATTGTCAACTGAACCAGATATATCTCCATCTATTTTTGAATATCCTTTTTCCCAACCATAATCTTGTATATGAGAATTATATTTCACATTACTTGTTGGTTCTACTATTTGTGTTATATTCACTTGTAATTCATTTTGTATTCCATCAATATCTTTTACTATAACTTTATATTTATCGTTTACATCATATACTTTTGAATAGCTTAATTTATCATCACTTAAATTCCATGTATTATCATTGACATAACTTAACTCTTTGTCAGATTCAATAGTAGCTCTTTCAGTGTTATTGCTTGGATTATATATAGTATTAACTTTTATATTAGGAGTTTTTACTATTTTTATTTGTATAGCTTCTACTCTTAATCCTCTACCTTCTGTTCCTGATATTTCCCCATTATTTACCCAGTCTGTCCAACCTATAGATTCTACATGAGTTCTATATAATACAGAATACCCATCTAAATTTTCTAGTTTTATTTTTATAGCCTCTACCCTTTTACTTTTTCCTGTTGTTCCTGCAATTTCTCCATCATGTTTCCAACCCATCCATCCATAGTCTTGTACATGAACTTTATATTTTATACTAGAATTTTCTGGTATTTCTTCATGATTTCCTAAAATTATTTTTATAGCTTCTATCCTTTTACTTTCTCCTTCTGTCCCTGAAATATTCCCGTCAGCCTTTGAATATTCTTCTTCCCATCCATATCCTTGTATATGAGAACTGTATTCTACTTTTGTTTTTTTTTCAATATTATTTACTTCTTCTTTGTCTGTTCTTGTTTCTTCGTTTTCTTGAATTTGATTATTTTGTTTATCTTCTATTTTTCGCGTTTCTTCTTTTTCATATATTTCTTCTATTTCATCTTTTTCTTCTTTTTCATTAATGGTTTGTTTATTTTCTTGTTGGCTATTTAATTCTTCCTCTTGTTTAATATCATCTTCATCAGTAACTACTTCTTCATCTTCTTTTTCGTCAAAATCTTCTAATACCGTCTCATTATTCATTTTCTCTTCAATATTTTCTTCTGCTATCACTATATTTGGAATTATTATATTTATTATGAACACAAAAAATATTATGATTGCTGTAATCTTATATACCTTCATTTTTATTTTTCTCCTTTTCTAAATTATTCAATTATTTCTATCAATTTAAATGCTGACTTTATAACATCATCCATATCATAATACTTATATTCTGCAAGTCTTCCTCCAAAATAAACATTTTTCTCTTTGCTAGCTAATTTTTTATATTTTTCTGCTAATTCATTATTTTTGTTGTCATTTATTGTATAGTATTTTTCCATTCCTTCTTCATAGTCTGATGGATATTCATAAGTTACAACTGTTTTTGGATTATCTTCTATATACTCAAAATGTTTGTGTTCAATTACTCTTGTATAATCCACTTCATGTCCTGTATAGTTCACAACAGCATTTCCTTGAAAGTTATCTTTATCATATATCTTATTTTCAAATCTTAATGACCTATATTCAAGTTTTCCTAATTTATAATCATAGAATTCATCAATAGCTCCTGTATATATTATTTTTTCGGCATATTCTCGTAATTCTGGATATTTAAAAAAGTCTTTATTTAATTCTACATCTACTTCTTTTAACATTTCTTTTATAAGTTTAGTATATCCTCCAATTGGAATTCCTTGATATTTATCATTAAAATAATTATTATCATAATTTAATCTAACAGGCAGTCTTTTTATTATAAATGCTGGTAATTCATTACAACTTCTATTCCATTGTTTTTCTGTATATCCTTTTATTAATTTTTCGTAAATAGTTCTTCCAACTAAAGAAATAGCTTGTTCTTCTAAATTACTTGGTTCTCCTTTTATTTCTTTTCTTTCTTCATTAATATGTCTCATTGCATCATCAGGTGTAAAAACATCATTCCAGATTTTTGCAAAAGTATTCATATTAAAAGGCATATTATATACTTCATTACCTATTCTCGCTATTGGACTATTGGTATATCTATTAAATTCTACAAATGAATTTACATATTCCCATACATCCTTATAATCTGTATGAAAAATGTGTGCTCCATACTTATGAACATTAATTCCTTCGATGTTTTCCGTATAAATATTTCCTCCAACATTAGATCGTTTATCTATCACTAATACTCTTTTTCCCTTTTTATTTAATAGATTCGCACAAGTTGCTCCAAATAGTCCTGATCCAACAATTAAATAATCATATTTTTTCATCATTAATTTTCCTTTCTAGGTTTATTATTTTTTACTCTTTCTATTATTCCAATTATAAATTCATCACGCATTATAGTCAAAATAATGAAATAAGATATAACACCAATTAATATTTGTAACATTAAGCTTATAAATAATGTTGTATTGATCATATTTACCATTTCAAAGATTTTTTCATGATAATCTCCTATTTTTTTCCTGGTTGATATTTTTCGTTTTTTCCCATTTTATCTTTTATTCCGTCTTTTAAAGCATCTTTTATTAATTGAGCATCATATTTTTTTCCTCTAAATAGAGCTAAAAATATTTTTAATCTTAAATAAAAGCAATATTTTTTTAAGTTGTATTTTGAAAAATATGTTTTATATATTACAATTCTATTTCTATAACCATAATAATTTTTCCATTCAAGCTTATTATTCTTAACATTTATCGTTGTTTTATGGTTTAAAAATGCAGAATTAATATTTCTGATTTTTCCAATTTTAATCATCCTTAGACTATATTCACAATCGTCATACCATATAAAGAAGTCTTTTCTTGGCAATCCAATTTCTTTTATCAAACCTTTTTTTATAAATATTCCACAAAATGTAGAAACTTCATAATCAAAAAATGGTTTATCATATTCTTCAGGTTTGCTAGATCCAACAGTAAATCCTTTTTTTAGATGACTCCTATGATTGTACTGTATTTGATTATTTGTTTTTACAGTTCCAGAATATGCAACAATATTCTCTTCTTTTTTTTCCATTTCTGCATTAATATTTTTATTAAAGTCTTTATCAATTATTGCATCATCATCAATTAATAAAACATAATCAAGTTCTTCATTCTGTGTTTTCTTTAATCCTTCATAAAATCCACCTGATCCACCTTTATTTTCTTCTAGATTAATAATTCTTAAATTTTTAATATCATTCAAAGTACTAAGATATTCCTTTGTACCATCTGTACTTGCATTATTTATTATATAAATTTTTTCAAACTCCTTTGTTTGATTAACACATGCATTAATACATTCTTTTAACAAATTTAATCTATTATATGTTACAATTACTACTCCTAATTTCATTTTTTTCCTCCATTTCTATAATTTACTATATATATATATTAATAATTTTGCCAAATGTATCTTATGAAGTATCATAAATACTTTTACCATAAATCTAACCTTAAAAATCTCACCTTTAGGTCTACTAAATTTAACAAAATTATTTTTTTTATAACCTATAAATCTGTCTTCTAACCAATTAAATAATTCGTCATATGCCATTGATATTTCTTTATATTTTAATTTTTTGGTTGAAAATGAAAGAATCCAAAAAATATATCTTATAAAATGATATTCCAATATTTCATAATTATTTTTAAGTATATTTTTTTCTTCCAATATATTGTAACAACTATTTAATAAATTTGATATTTGCAAGTTCATAATGTTTTTTTGTTTGCTATTTGAAACACTTTCATCATTAAAAAACCAATTATATCCTACATAATCTAGAATTTTTATTTTATTACTAATTAACATTGCTTGTAGGTTAAAGAAAATATCTTCTCCAATGTTAATAGATAAAAACTCTATTTCATTATCTATTAAATATGACTTTTTATATATTTTTGCCCAAGGAGCTAAAATCATAAATTTTGACCACTCTGTGTCTTTTAGTTTCATTTTTTTTATAACTTTATCTTTTGAATTTGTTCTTCTATATCCAGATATAACTACATCATAATTGTCACTATCGTCTAACGAACCTATTAAAGTTTCTAGGTATTTTTCATCTATAAAATCATCATTATCAATGAATGCAATATAATCTCCATTAGCTCTTTTTATTGCTTCATTTCTTGTCGTTGCTACTCCTTTATTTTTTTGTTCTATAGCTATGATTTTATTAGGATATTTTTTTTTGTAACTATTTATGATTTGTTGAGATTTATCTTTTGATCCATCATTTATTATTTGAATCTCAAAATCTTGAAATGTTTGATTTAAAATACTTTCAATACATCTTCCAATATATTTTTCTGAATTATATACTGGTATTATTATCGTAACTTTATTCATTAATCTTCTCCTTATATAAAATTTTTTTTAATTTTATATTAGTATAAACAACATATATTAAACAATGTAAAGACATAATTCCAAAATAAGCCCATATAGCTCCATCTAAATTCCAATTGTTGGTTAATATATCCGATGTTATATTGGCAAATATTGAAATTAATATATATATTATAAATTGTGAAAATGTTACTCTTACTGTTGTTAATACCGATGAGTAAATCATTCCTATTGTATACAAAGTAGAAGCTATAATAATGGTTAATAATGCTAATTTATACATACTTAAATTTAATCCATAAATCATTCCTAACACTTGGGTTCCTAAAAAATATGCTAAAATCGATGAAATAATTCCAAATCCAATTATTATAAGTATTATTTTTAATAATAATTTTTTTAGTTTCTTCAAATCCTTTTTTTCATAAAGATTTAAAATTTGATTTAGAAAAGGATGAGTTAAGAATTGTGATACCAAACCAATTACTGTAGCAGGCATTACAACAATTCCAAATATAGTTTGTAAATCACTTTCCAAATATTTATCTATAGCATATTTAGGTGCATTTAATATATATATTCCTAAAAATGATATTGCAAATGTAAAAAATCCCAATTTAAATATATTTAACACATATGTTTTATTTGCTTTAGTTTTAAAATCAATATACTGTTTACTCTTTTTATAATCATAAAAAATAATTACTATTAACCATACGATTATACTTGAAATAATTGCAATAAATAAACTTTGTGTAAAATAATCCATAATAATAAATGTTACCACAGATAAGACAGATTTTATAAATAATGATTTTCCAACATTGTCTAATCTTTCATTCTTATGAAGAATTCCATAAATGACTTCACTAAATGCTTCTAAAGATTTATAAAATGTTAGTAATAAAAATATAATTGTTTTATACCAATCATATTTTTTTATTAAACAAAATATAAAAACTAATATATTCATTAAAAAGACAGTAATTAATCTATTAATTATATAATCTTTATGTGTAATCTCTTTATTGGGTTCTGTAACTTGATAAATTCTTCCAGCATATATTCCTATAACATATAAAATACATGCAGTTGCATAAGCTATTGTAAATATTCCTGCATTATCTACACCATTTATCCTAGTTACAGCTATCATGAAAAACAATGAATTAAAAGCATTAAATCCTGTTCCTAAAATATTCCATATAAATTCTTTTTTAAACTGCTTAGTTTCTTCCATTTTTTCTCCTTATATTTCATTTGTTTTTACTGCTTTCTTATAAAATTTCATTATAAATTTTGCAATTGATTCAGGCCAATATCTCTTTAACATTAGTAAATCTTCTTCTAATCTAATATTATTCTCTATTAAATTTGAAGTTTCCGATTCTTCATGTATTCTATGGCACATTAGCTCTTTAGGTATATATAAGAAATTTGCTTTATATTTTGACATTTTATCCCATGTGTCCCAGTCCAAATCACATTTTAATTCTGTTTTGTATGGATTCTCTCCTGTTATTTTTTTATTAATTGTTACACTTGGACAACAGATCGCACTTCCTAAAGATAATGACCTTCTTTTTATAAATTTTGATTTTTTAAAAAATCTTAAAGGAAATAATAACATTTTTTTAATTTTCAAATTTTTTGTTAATGGTATTTCTTTTCCATTTTTTATCTCTCTATAATCTGTAAATGCTATTACAAAGTCTATTCCCTTTTCCAATTTTACTAATATTTCTTCTAAATAATTTGATTTGTATATATCATCTTGATGTGCAACTGTCACATAGTCTGTAGTTGCTTTGCTTATTCCAAAATTCCAATCTTGTCCAATACCTTTTTCCCCTTCATTTATATATAATGATAAATTATATTTTTGAGCTAATTGACTTATATAATCATTAGGAGTTGATGTTGTCATTATTATATTGCTTTTTATTGTTTGATTTAATAATGATTTTATACATTCTTCAAGATATTGCGATTTTTTATATGCAGTTACAACGAAGGTATGATTTTTAAAATATTTCATTTATTTTTTCCTTTTCATTTTTTTGATATTATTTTTGTTTTTCTTCTAATTCTTCTATTCTTTTTTTTAGCATTGAAATTTCTTGTATTAATAATATATTTTTGTTTTGTTCTTTCGTTATTAATCTTGTCAAGTCAAATATTAAATATAAAATTATAAATATCGCTAAACTAAATATCATATTTATTGATAATTCAAAACCTAAAAATTTAGAAATATTATCAACAAAATTTGGAACTATTAGTGCTATAATTAAAGCTACTCCTGTTATAGACCAAAAAATAAGATAATTAATTCTCATATTTTTATGTTTAACAGATTTTAGTATTACCAATAAGTATACTACTACAACTAAAACTAAAGCTATTTTTAAAGAATTTTGCACTATTTTTTCCTCCTTTTTCTTCTAAAACTAATACTATCTATTATCATTGCCATAATTACCTTTACCATATAATCTATAGTTTTACCAAATCTTATTGAAGAAACTCCTCCTTCTCTTTCATTCATACTTACAGGAATTTCCATAATGGTATATTCATTTACTAACAAATTAACAGCAGATTCTGGTTCAGGATATTCTGTAGGATAGTATGTTGCAAATTCACGTACTATTTCTTTGTTAACAGCTCTAAATCCTGATGTTGGATCTGTTATCTTTTTTCCACAAAGTATTCTTATAAATGCAGAAATTATATTAGAACCTAATCTACGCATAAAAGTAGATTGGAATTCACTTTCTTTTTTATTCAAATATCTTGAACCTATCACCATATCTGCTTGTTTATCAATTATTGGTTTACAAATTTTTTGAACATAATTTATATCGTGCTGTCCATCTCCATCAAATTGTATTGCTATATCATAATTATTTTCATAAGCATATTTATAACCTGTTTGAACAGCTCCTCCAATCCCTAAATTATTAATTAAATTAATACTATTAATTTTGTTTTCTTGTAATACTTTTAGCGTATTATCTTTTGACCCATCATTTATTACTATATAATCTAATTTCTGCTCTGATTTTTTATTATATTCTTCTATATTTTTGCACACTTTTAATATATTTTCATCTTCGTTATATGCTGGTATTATCAAAAGTTCTTTCATAATTTCATTCTCTCCTATTTTTTTAATATCTTCTAACACCAATATCTTAAGAAAATTGTTATTGTTGAAATTGAAAGCATTACTCCTGCTATCAAATAACTGTTATCTAATATTTTTTTCATAATTATCTTTATTTTTTCATTTTTTGATAATATTGTATTAGCTAATAATATCATTGCTAATGGAATTAAAGGTATAAAGTATCGTCCTTGAACTCCTGTAATTGTTTCAACTCCAACTCCCAATTCCATACTTGTCCATAAAATGTACATTCCTGTAAAAATTGCAAATATAGTGGCAATACTTCCTAAAATTGATATACACTTATACTTCCAATTAAATTTAACCTCACATATACTTAAATCTGATAAAACTATAGCTAATAACCCAATACTATATATTATAATATATATAGTTGGAAGATAAGTATCTATTAATCCAAATGTTCCAATCATTCCAGAAAAATAAAAACTTCTATTACCTATCATTGTTTTTAACCAAGTTTTTAGATAAGTTATAGGATGATTCATAACATATTTTAATTGTTCGCCAGAATTATTTACAATTACATTTCTTTCAAGATGCATTAATGGTAACTTATTAATTACATATAAAACTAAAGCAATTAACAGTATTATTCCAAAATATTTAAGTAATTTTTTTATACTTCCATCATATTTTTCTTTTGGAATAAAAATCAAAGGCATAAGAAGTGTAATATATACTGTTTTTATTGATAATAAAATAAATGCAATAATTCCAAAGACAATTAAGTACTTATATGAGATTGTTTTAATACTATCGTCAAATATTAATTTAAAAATTAAAGCTGTACTTAGCAATGATATAGCAATTAAAACACTATCATATGAAATGGCAGTTGCTAGAGCTAAACTCATTGGGAGTAACCCAACAACACAAAAAGTTTTTTTCAGAATAGGTGTAGTTTTTATTGCTAAATATACCAAAAATACATATAATAGTAAACTAAAGAATCTTGCAAAATGAAGCATCGTTACGACAGATATATTATCCATCCCTATCAATTTTGTCATAATTTTCACAAAAATAATTCCACTTGCTGGTGCAACATACGCAATTGGTGTAACTTCTGCTGTAGAAAAATTTTGAAAAGCTACATCAGAATAATCTTTTGGCAGTTTATCATCCAAAATTTCTTCACTATATGTATATTTTTGGTCTCGATTTCCTATATATTTTAACTTTTCACTAATATAATTTGACATATCAGTTGGAATTTCATATCCTACCACTCCATTTTGCGATGTCGGAAACAAATGTCCTTTTGAAATAACATATGCTCTTTTAAAGTGACTATCTTCATCTGGAGACTGAAACGGTGGAATTATTGTTACTAATAAAATTCCAAATATTAAAGCACAATATATAAAGAATTTTTCTGGACTAATTTTTAACATTTTTATTCTCCTTTTATTTATATAAATTAATAACATCATTTTCTATTGTTTCCCATTCTCTTTCACTTGCTGTTTTTAATCCATTTTTTATCAATTTTTCTCTTAATTCTTTATCATTTACAACTCTATTTATTTGATTAACAGCTTGTTCGATGTTTCCCTGTTGATAAAATAAACAATTATATTCGTTTTCTAAATATTCAACATTTCCCTCATTAGGAACTGCAACGACTAATCCTCCTGTTGCCATCATTTCAAGTGGTGGGTATGAAAAACTTTCCAATATACTAGATTTTATTAGAATATCACAACTAGCATATACTTTTCCAACCTCATCATGTGGTACTTTATGCATAAAATTATCAACATAATACCAGTCTTTAGGTTTTCCTTGATATGATAAGAAATTAATTTCATATTTATTTTTATCTAGTTTTTCTACAATTTTAAAGCTTTCATCTACATTTTTATAATAATCTGCTGAATTACCTTCAACTAATATTTTTATTTTGTTGTCAAATTTGCGTTCTTTATATGGGAATTGTTTTAAATTTATACCATTTGGAGCAAATACACAATCTTTATTGTATTTATATTTTAACCATTGCTCACACCATTTTGAAATAGTTAAATATTTTATAGGCATAAATGAATTATATGTAGCATTAGCCATAATTTTTTGTAAATCACCATTCTCATAAAAATCTGTTTCAAAGTTTTGAACAAGATATGCTTTGATTTTTGCATTAGGATATTCCTTTACATATTTTAATGTTGCCCATAATGTTGCAACCATTGTATCTATTTGTCCAATTGCAGTTGTCTTAGTCTTATCTGCACTTATTACTCTTACAATTCCATCTCTATTTACAATATCTTTATCCTTTTCTTTATTTTTCTTGTTACTATCCATATTTATAAAAAATGCATCATATCCAGCTTTTTTTAATATATTACAATGTTTAATCGCTACATTTACACCACCACTTATATTAGTACTAGGCATAACAAATGCAATATTCTTATGTAATTTACTCTGAATAAATTCATATAATCCCATTCCTGTATAAGTTGTGACTTTATTTTTTATTACATTATTAAATGCTGTATTTGCTATTTTATTTCTGTACTCTTCATCTTTTATAACTTTATTTAATTTATTGTACCAATCTTCAACTGTGTCACAAAGTAATCCATCTTCTCCATCTTTTATACATGTTTTAAACGCTCCTATATTACTTGCTACTGTTACAACTTTGCAAAGAGATGCTTCTGTCCATTTATTTTCTGATTTTGCTTCATTAAATATTGTATTTTCTAATGGTGCTATATTTATATCAATTGAAGATATAACATTTGGAAGTTCCGTCCAAGGCATAAATGGCGCTGTTAATATTCTATCTTTAAAATCTTGAAGTTCTTCTGGAATATCTAATAAACCTACTACTTTTAAATAAAGATTATTATTTTCTTTCATTAATCTTTTTATTACTGGTAAAATCATATTAAAATCATCATTGTGTGTAATGCTACCACTTAAATATGACATAACAACTTTATTTTTATCTTTTATTACTTCTTTTTGGGCTTTTAAAGATAATTCAACCATTTTCTCAGATGCAACATTTCTATTAATATAAACTTCTTTTACATAATTTTTCAATTCTGTTGCAAGTCTTTCCGTTGTCGTTATTGCATAATCACACATTTTTAATGTTTCTCTAGTTCTATTTACTCCGTCATTATATAATTCAAGTTCTTCTTGACTCATAGTTTTTAAGTATTTTATTGTATCTGTATATTTTTGGTCTATTACTAAATCATCTATATCAAAAAATACAGCTTTATTTTCTAGTTTTGCAGTTTCTATAAATTTCTTAACTTCATCAGTTATTGGACATCTAAAAAATACAAATCCTCTATAATATTTTATATCATTTTGGTCCAATTTATCATAGCTTGTCCCTGCACAATATAATCCTGCTGCTTCTAATTGCTCTATTTGATGGTCTACTCGATATCTTTGTGGATGTAGAAGTGAACAACCACTAATAAATAATATATCCCTGTATTCTTTTCTATTATCTTTTAAAATTTTTCTTTTTATATAAAATTTTGATTTATTTAAAAACTCTTTCGTACCTTCAGCTTTTATTACTTCAACAGTTCTTTTTAATATTCTACCTATCCTTTTCATTTCTTTTCTCCTTTTGCTAAATAATCTTATGATATCTAATTTCATTTTATAATATTTGGATTTATTCGCATATTTGATGCACTTTTAAGAAAGTTTTTATTGAAATATCTATCTTCTACTTCAAAATATGTACTCCATTTTTTCTTTATAGTATCTTCTTGTAAACTACTATCATTGAAATTGTCTTGTAAATCTGAATAACTACATGCAATAATATAAGGATTATATATTACAGATTTTCCAATTTCAATTATTTTTAAGCATAAATCAACATTATTATATTCATATGAAAGATTTTCGTCAAATCCATCTATTTGTTGAAATATTTTTTTAGATAATCCTATTAACTCTCCACTAACAGCCATTACATTTTGTTGAATCATTATCCTTCCAAAATATCCTGGGCTTATACTCTTTTCGTTATTATTTAGATACCCAACTGTTCCATTTAAGCCAATAATCATCCCTGCGTGTTTTATTCTTTTATTTTTATATATTAGTTTTGCACCAATACATCCCACATCACTTCTTTGACAGTTTGATAAAATTATTTCCAACCAATCTTTTGATAATATTTTTATATTTTTATTTAAAAAAATTAGATACTCTCCTGTTGCTTTTTCTGCACCTAAATTGTTTAATTTAGACAAATTCCAATTGTTCTCATTTATTGATTCTACTCTAACTCTTTTATCTTTAATTATATTTTTATAATACTTTTCTAAACTTTTTTCATTACTATTATTATCTACAATTATTAATTCAAAATTTTTATATGTTGATTTTATTATTGAATTAATACATCTTTTTAATTCTTTCGTACTATTTCTATTTACAATTATTATAGAAATTTTATCTTCGTTAATAATTGGATATGTAATTTTATATATTCCCTTTATCTTTGAATCTTCTACCTTTGCATTTTGTATACTTTGTCTTTCTAAGCTTGAAATTATTGCCTTTTTTGCTGCTTTATATGCATATGGTTTTGCACTAGACCCAGATGCAACAGAATTTTCATTTATTCTCCAATTGTATAATATTTTTGATATATGTATAATTTTATTTGCATTTTCTGTTGCTCTTAATATTATATCATAATCTTGGCTTCCATCGTATTCAGGTCTGAAATTTCCAATTTTATTTATAAGTTCCTTTTTTATTACTGTAAAATGACATATGTAATTATAACTTCTTAATGTGTCTAAGGCATAATCTTGTTTAAAATGTGGCGACATCCTAATTTTTATTCCATTTTTTTCAATAAATTTATCTTCATCTGAATATATAAAATCTGCTTCTGGTTCATTATTGATTGCTTTGACAATTTCATATAAAGCAAACTTTGGAAGCAAATCATCATGATCTACTAAAGCGATAAAATCGCCTGTTGCCAATTTTAGAGCTTCATTTGTGTTTCCTGAAATCCCTTTATTTTCACCTATAAATTTATATTTTATTTTGTCAGAATATAATTTTAACGTATCTTCTATATATTTTTCTTTTTTTTCACTTCCATCTGCAAAACAAATTTCCCAATTGTTATATGTTTGTTCTTTTATGGAATTTATTAATTCATTGAAATAATTTTCAGGTGTTTTATATAATGGTATTACTATACTTATTTTAGGATTAAATTTAAATTTTTCAGTACTTTGTCTTTTTAATTCTTCTTCATCTGGTTCATTATTTTTTATCCATTTTTTGTAATTTTCTTGTTCTTCTCTATTAAATTTTTCTGTTGGTGTTTCTTTAAAAAAGATTTTATAAATCTTTTTTAATATTTTTTTTACCATAATTTACTCCTCATTATTGTTTTATTTTTTTTTGCTAAATAATCTATATATACCCCTGAATGGTTTAGTTACATACCATGATTTTGAATTTACAATCTTTGTTATTTCATTATTCATTTCAGTCATTTGCTTATAAAATTCATCTTTTTCTTTGGTTAAACTTTTAACTTGTTCTTTAAGAGATGAAATTATACTTAAATTATTAATGTTGTTACTTAATTCAATTTGATGCATATTATTACGATAAAAAACATCTCTAACATATGGTTCTGTATAATTCTTAAGATATCCATATTTCTTAAAAAGTGCATCAAAATCAACTTTCTTTTCATACACCTTATTTAAAACATTCTTCATATTGGTTTCTAGCATACAATTTTGAATAACAAAGTTATAATTATCCTGCAATGAATTTAAATTTTTTTCAAAATTTTCTTTTATATATTGATGCATTTCCTCTGCGCTTAATTTGATTCTACAAGCACGTCCTGAAAAATTATAATTATATGAATTAGTTATATTATCTTTATTTAAAAATAAGTCTCCTCCAAAATGATCATATATAAAACAGGGTATTTTTAAATATAATGAATATAATACACTTTTCCCTATTGTAATTGCTAAATCGTAATCTTTTAATAATTCTGGTGTTATCTTTTCAAATTTATGTCTCATTCCATAAATATCTGTTTTGATTCCTTCATTATTAAAGATTTCTGCACATTTTTCTAATTCTTCAGGAACATGGTTAGATATTATACATATCTTATTTAATTCTTTTACTTCCTTTGGTGCAACATCTAAAAATTCATTTGGTATATAATTAGGAAAAATAGTGGTATCTTTTAACTCGATTTTTTCTTCATATACTTTTTTTGCTTCCTCACTTAATAAGCAAAGATTTGAAAGTTCTTCATAATATAAAGGTGGGAATTCTAATGGATCATATGAAGATAATGAAACAAAATTTATATATGTTGCAGTTATCTTCTTATTAAATAATAAATAATCAAGCAAAGGAAAATGATGTGCCCATATTAAGTCATAATGGGTACTTAATTTTTCTACATCATCATATGTATAAACAAATATTTCTTTATTTACTTTACTTTTTAAGGGTTCATTAAAATTTAATGTAAAGATATCAACTTTATAATCCTGTTTTAAAAAATAATTTGCAATATCTAAAGAATCTATTTCTGAACCTGTATAATCTCTGATTGCAAAATTTGTAATCAGTACTTTTTTTTGCATATTTTCCTCCTTTATTAGGCTATATTGCTTATATACGATTTACCTAATTAATTCCTTTTTAATAATATACAATCACTTTCTTGGTATAATATCTTATATTCTACTTGATTTTTATCTATTTTTTCGTTTTCTATATCTCCCATACATAAATAATACTGTTTATTACTATTTAACCAATTCTCAATATCAAATGTTTTTAAAATTAATGCAAATTCCCTCGTTTCATTAACATCTGTAACTCCATAAATTGCATATATCCATCTTTGCTGTAAATTTGAAGCACATACAGCCATATTCTCTTTTTCTTTAAAAATATTGTTATCCTCACAGTACTTTATCATATTCTTTTGTGTATTGGAATAATATGCTTTTGTATTGTTTATATAATCCTGGTTAGCAGGATATATATTACTTATTTGTCTTGCTAAATCATTAGCATTTAATTGTTCATTTTTACTTTTTAATTTATCATCTATTTTCATTATACTATATAAGGTAATACCTAATAAAATAACTAAATAAGAATATATAAAAATTCTCATTTCTTTGTTTTTATACATTTCCCTAATAGCTTTATATACCGATATTTGTACTAAAATCCAAAAAGCATAATATATTTTATAAAAATAATATGTAGATACTTTTCCTTTTATCACACCAACCAACATAATAAAAATAAATACTATACTTAATATCATATACAAATTAATAAAATCATTTTCTTTTTTTCTAATTTTATCTATTATATAATAAAGTATCATTGGTCCTATCAGGATGAAATTTGAATACAAATTTCTATATATATATCCTTCATTACCAATAGATTGTATATGTGTTCCTTCTCCTTTTAGTAATCCTGGAAGTATAAAATAACAAAATCCCATAATAGTTGGTAATATAAGTACTATACCTATTGTAGATATATTTTTGAAAGAAAATAAATTTATATTTTTTTTATTTTTTATCATATCTATTAATAAATATAATCCTAGTGCTACATATATTATTGGCATAAATAAATAATACGAAAAGAATACTGAAAATATCAACAAAAATGCCATTGTTAATATATATTTTCTAGTATATTCTTTAGAAATTATCAAAGGAGCTATTGCAATTACTCCTTCAATTACCACCAAACTAACAGATAAATATGCAAATCCAAAAAGCATACTATTTAATGGATATGCAAATGCATACAATAAGGTAAATATAAATCCTACTATTTTTAAAAAAATTTTTTCTTCATTTTTAGTTATTAAAAAATAAAACATTTCTGCGCCTAAAAGCAAAATTATTATATCAAAAATTATATAAATTTGGTAAAACTGACTTTCACTTATAATACCTGATGCTACACCAAATAATATTCCTGTATTTACATATGCTGCTGGCATAAAACTTCCAAAATGGTATAATCTATCTTCATTTTCCACATTTATCAATAATGTTTTATTTTTATAGAAACACTTTGCTGCTATGTAATGAGTCGCTGGATCTGATGACTCATATTTAAGATCTAAATTTTCTCCGTATCTTTTATATGTTACTAATACTACTGATATAAAAATCAGTATCGTTACTAAAACATTCTGCCACTTCACATAATACTTCTGAATATTGTTTTCTTTTCTTGACATCAAAATAACTAATATTGCTATAATAAAGTTTACTATGGTAAGCACTATTAAAGAACATTCTATTTTTATTAAGCTTAATATATAGCATTCAAATATATTATAACACAATATTATAATATTTGATAAAAACAACCAAAATAAGAAATTTTCTTTTTTATCTGTTTTTTTTATTAACAACAATACTATAATCAAAGATATTATACTTGTCAAATATAATACGTTCATCATTTTTCTCCTTATTAATCTAGAAAAAAATATCTTATATATTTTATTTCTTGTAAAAGCATTTTTATCTATATTTTTTATTAATATATTATCTAATTAATCTCATATTGGCAGCCACACATTCCGTCAACATATTCCATGCCAAATTTATTTTTAGGTACATTTATTTTAAATTTAGCTGCATATTCTAATTTATCATAACTAAACATTACCTTCTCATCACATACCGAAATATGAATATAATAAGTACCTTCTGTATAATTATTTTTTAAAATTTTTAATTTTACTATTTCTCTATTTTCATCAAATAATTGATCTAATCTTACTGAATTAATTACAGAAACAATTTCACCAACAGAATCTACTATTATAAAACCTACTCCATATTTTTTTATCTTTTTAATATTTCTTAATTTTACTGTCATTTCAATATCATCAAAGATGTTATATTCTTGTTTAGATAGTTCAGCGTCTAATATTTCAATAGACATTTTAGATTTTTTATTTTTTCTTTCTTCATTAGATTTTTTTATTTTTTCTTTCATTTCTTTTTCTCTTGGAGCATCAATCATGTATTCTTTATATTTTTCTGTTACTTCCTCAGCATTGTCATCCATTACTATTTTTCCATTTTTTAGCCATATTGCTCTATCACAAAAATTTCTTATTGCATGAATTGAATGTGATACAAATAAAATAGTTGTTCCTTTTTTTCTTATTTCTTTCATTTTTGTAATTGATTTTTCTTGAAATGCCATATCTCCAACTGATAAGACTTCATCGACAATCAAAATGTCTGGTTCTCCATTCATAGCACATGAAAAAGCTAATCTAGAAAACATTCCTGATGAATAAGTTTTGACAGGTTGATATAAATGATCACCTATATCAGCAAAATCAATAATTTCTTTTTCTTTTTTCTTTATTTGTTCATTTGTTAACCCCATTACTTGACCATATTCATAAATATTTTCATACCCTGTTAATTCAGGATTAAATGCAATTCCAAGTTCCAAAAGAGAACCAATTCTTCCTTTTACTTCTATTTCACCTTGCGTTGGTACAACAACCCCTGTAATCATTTTTAATAAAGTTGATTTTCCAGCGCCATTTTTTCCAACAATACCTAATATTTCACCTTTTTTTATAGTTAAATTCAAATTGTCTACAGCTGTAAAAAGTTTATGTTTTTGAAACCAAGGAAATAAAATCTCTAATAATCTGTCTTTTCTTCCCGAATACATTTTATATTCTTTTTTTAAATTAGTTATTTTAATAGCATTTTCCCTATTATCTTTTATTTCTTTATCCATTACTTAACTCCTTTTTATAACACATCCGCAAAATCTTTTTTTGTTCTTTTAAATACTGAATTTCCCCATATAAACATAATTATTGTTATGCTCCAAAAAATAATTGTATATATACCATTTCCTTTAAAAATTATATTTTCGACTCCAAATACTTCTCTAAATGATAATATTAAATATGAAAATGGTGAGCATTGAATTATTTTTAATAATGTTTGATGATTTGCTAATCTAGATAAATCCCATATTATAGGTGTAAACCAAAAAAATAATTGCATTACTATTCCTAATAAATTTGCAAAATCAGGCAAAACTGTTGTCACTGCTGACGTAAATCTAGTAACAGAAATAATAAAGCACAATGATGCCAAAACAACATATACTAATGTTAAAATATTTGGAAAAAATCCAAATACTGCACATATTCCAATAGCAATTATTAGTAGAAAAACCCCTACAAAACTTGAAGAAATTATTGATATTGCTGGAATAACGTCTACAGGAAAAACAATTTTTTTAACAAGATAACTATATTGGCGAATTGAAGAGCTTGCTGACAGTATTCCTTCATTAATCCATTGCCAAATTGTCATTCCTGGAAAAAACCAAACAGCATACGGATAATTTTCACTACCTCCAGATTTTAAAATATACTGAAAAACAATTACATAAGTAACCATAAATATAAAAGGTTGTAAAAAGCCCCATACTGCTCCCAAACTTGTTGCTGCAAATCTATTTTTAAAATCATTTTTTCCCAATTGCCATACTATTTTTTTATTTTTCCATAACGTTTTTATAAATTCCATTTTTTACCTCTTTCTCAATACTTTTAAAGTCATATATCTAAACTTAAACAAGACTCTTGCAACTAGTGGCATATTCATAATCAAAAAGTTTTCTATATAATACATAATTTTTTCTGTTTTGTAAAGCTTATGAAAAGTTGACCACCCTTTAAAGTTAAAATTCTTTTTGTTTTCTAGCATTTTAAAATAATCAAAAGCTTTTTGATTTTGTTCTTGTAATTCTTTTGAAAATTTATTACTATTTTCTACATAAGTTCCAAAAACTCCTAATTTAACATTAATAAATAATTCCCTTACCTGCTCTAATTTTTTAAATCCATGGGAAATTTTTTCTGTTCCTACTTGATTATTTCCATGTTGTCTATATTTTATATATTTTCCCGGCATATAAGCTAATTTTCCATTTAATGCAACCATAAGTCCAATCCAATGATCATGAATTAAATATTTTGAATTTGTTGGCAATGGTAATATTTCTTTTATTGTTTCTGCTTTTGCTAAAATTGTACAGCCTGTAACACAATTATATAAGTAATTTATTTTGTAATTATTTATGTATTTATTTATTTTTCTTGTAAGTAACATATAATCATTAAATGAATTATATATTATATTCAAATTCTCATCAACTACTTCCAAATCTCCAAACACTAAATCTGCATTTTGTTTTTTTAAAGTTTCAAATGATTTTTCTATTTTTTCTGGTAACCAGTAATCATCTTGATCTGCAAGCATAAAGTAAGGTGATTTTACTTGTTTTAATAAAAACTCTATATTTTTAACTACACCTATATTTTCTTTTTGTTTATATATTTCTATTCTATTATCTCTTTGTTTATATTCCTCTAATATTTCAGGTGTTATATCTTTTGAACAATCATCTGATATTATTAATCTTATATTTTTATATGTTTGATTTAAAATACTTTCGATTTGCTCTTTTATATATTTTTCTCCATTATATGTTGCAAGTAACACATCTATTTGCTCTTCCATACTATTGTTTTCACCCACTTTTAAAAATCAAATATCCTATTATTGGTAAATGAAAAATTATAAATTCTTTTACCATTTTTTTTGCTAAGTTTTTTCCACCTAAAAATTTAAAATATTTAATAAAATGAAAATTAATATATTTTGATTTTTTTAAATTTATATAATATTTTATTAATTTCTCTAAAAAATTTTTTTCTTCTTCATTTTCCGCATATTCTCTACACATTAATGCTCCATCTAGATATGCTTTATCTATAACATTTTCTTCTCTATATT
>CAMNPT010000013.1 GCA_946548575.1 uncultured Clostridium sp.
TTATTTTCTCTAAAGGATATTATTGTTTATTTTTCAATGTACTTTTTTGTTCCTTTTTTCGTACGGAACGATTCTAATTATACATTAAGTTTAAATCTTTGTCAACACTTTTTTGAAATTTTTTTTAAAAAATTTATGGTAATTTTTATTTAGAAAAAATCTCTTGATTTTTTCAAGAGATTTTTTCTAATTATATCTACTATTTTATGAATTTTCTAATATTTTTAAAATTAAATATTTTACTAATCCATTTTCATCATATTCCAAACTTATGCTGTATTTTGTTCCACTTTTATCTTCTATATACTTCTTTAATTTATCTGCCAACTCTTCATTTCCTTGATTTTCACTTATTTCTAATTTTAACTCTGTACTTGATATGGTTTCTATATTTGCAAAAGAATCTTTGATTGTATCAATTACATTAATTATACCATCTTTCTCAATTTCTTCTCCCTTTAATAGTTCATATTTAGTATTATATCTATTTTTCTCAGATTCTGTAACTCCGTTTCCATTCAACTTTTCTTTATCATGATAAAATCCAAATTCATTAAAGATTTCATTAATTTCATTTTGAGTAACTACTTCTTGTTTTATTTTATTTTTTTCATTTTGTAATGCTAAATGTATTTTATCTGATACAATTTTTAAATTTTCATCACTCAAAGACTCAAGTTGTATAAAATTATCATCTATAGCAATATCATCTTCAAACTCATCTACAAAAGTTATTTGATCAAATATCTTTGTTTCAAACTTACTTTTTTCATTTTCATATATAATTGAAATTGCTTGTTTTAATTCTTCATCTTCTTCATTTATATTTTTCTCAAAAGAAATTTTATATGGATTATCTACTGCATTATTATCATATTCTATATTAAGATTATTACCTTTATTTTTTATTTCAATATTAAATCTATAATCTGTAGATTCAACCTTTTTTTCTGCAATTTGTACATATTTTTCATCACTTGTTTCAAAAAAATCAAAATTCAAATCATAATCTGGAGCTGATATTGTGGTTCTAACTGTTTTTCCTAAATTTTTATAAACAGTAATACTTGTTTCTTCACCACCTATGTTATTTTGATTTATTTCAAGAATCTTATCTTCTATTTTACTTACAAATATCTTACTTAAATCTATATTTTCAGGTGAAACTTGATTTATGATTTTTATATTGTTTTGCAAAAGATTTAATTTATTTAAAATAATCTCATCTTTTTTTAATTCTTCTAGTATTTTTACATATAAACTATTTAATTGTTCACGTGTCAATTTTAATACATAACCATCAACTTCAACCTTTTTTTCATTAATTGTTATATTTTGTCTTTGAATTTCTTTGAATTTATCTGAAGAAATTTCTTCATTCATTATACTTATATATTTTCTTTTTAAACTTTCTATTTCTTCAGTTGTAAATTTACATTCATTTAAGATATTTTTATTTATATCTATTGTATCTGGAATATTTTCTAATTCTTCTTCGGTATATCCCATTTTTTCTAATATACCTTTAAAATTAGTGTCTTCTGCAAATATATATTGTTTAAATAAATTTGAAAATTTTATTCCCATTTCATTTTCATCATTTATTAGTTCTAACCCTGAAACAAGATTATCTTCCTTTAATAGTTGAATATTTTGATATTCATAATTATTTGCTCTATCAATTTGTCCATCAATGATGAATTTTAATTTATTAATGTTGTTATTTTTACTTTCTGATGAAGTACCTGGATTTTTTGTGAAGCTCAATTCTACTTCACTATTTTCTACAAATTTATCTGTATTAAATCTTTCGTTGTTTGAATTATCTAGTAGTTCTTGTATCATTTCTATATTTTCTATATTTTTTCCTGCATATTTAGAAAACAAGGTTTTTGCCGATTTGAACATATCTGTATTCAAATATAAAATTACGTAAATACTTATTAGTAATATTATTACTAATACAGTTGGAATTATTATCAACATCCTTTTTGTTTTTTTGGTCATCATAATTAATTACCTCCATTAATATTTTTATTTCTTTGTTTAACTGCTTCATATATTATAATTCCTGCTGAAACTGATGCATTTAGTGATGTAACTTTCCCTTTCATTGGAATTTTGACTAAAAAATCACATTTTTGTTTAACTTTGTTGCCTATACCTTTCCCTTCATTTCCAATGACTATGCCTAATGCTCCTGTTAAATTTTCATCATAATAATATTTATCAGTATCTATTGCTGTACCACAAATCCATAAACCTTCTTGTTTTAACTTCTCAATTGTTTCTGATATATTTGTTACTCTTGCTATTTTCATATATTGAACAGCTCCACTTGAAACCTTGTTTACTGTTGCATTTACAAATGCAGATCTTCTTTTAGGAATTATTATTCCATGAACTCCAGCTGTTTCTGCTGTTCTAATTATAGAACCTAAATTATGAGGATCTTCTATCTCATCAAGAATAATTATAAATGGGTCTTCATTTTTATTTTTTGCATTTTCTAAAATATCTTCAACCTGACAATATTCAAATGGTGGAACCATTGCTATAACTCCTTGATAGTTTTTAGTTGTAGCTATTTGATCCATTTGTTTTTTATTTTTTTCTACAATTACTACTTTATTATTTTTTGCAATAGAAATTATTTTATTTATAGAACCATGTTTTTCTCCCTTTGTAATTAATATTTTGTTAATGTCTTTGCCACTTTCTAATAATTCTAATACAGAATTTCTTCCTTCAACTTGATCTTCCATCTTTTCCTCCAGTGTTTAGTTTTAACATATCCAAAAATGAATGTTATTCATCATCTAATTTGAGAACAGATAAAAATGCTTCTTGTGGTATTTCAACATTTCCAATTTCACGCATTTTTTTCTTTCCTCTTTTTTGTTTTTCTAATAGTTTCTTCTTTCTTGTTATATCACCACCATAGCATTTAGCTAATACATCTTTTCTCATAGCAGAAATCGTCTCTCTAGCTATTATTTGCCCTCCAATAGATGCTTGAATTGGAATTTTGAATAATTTTCTTGGTATAACGGTTTTTAGTTTTTCCACCATTTTTTTGCCTCTTTCATAGGCTCCATCTTTATGAACAATAAAACTTAAAGCATCAACTTTTTCTCCATTTATATGTATATCCAACTTAACCAAATTTGATTTTCTATATTCTTTAAATTCATAATCTAATGATGCATATCCTTTTGTTTTTGATTTTAAATTATCAAAAAAATCGTATATAATTTCATTTAGTGGCATTTCATATACAAGTGTTACTCTATTTTCATCTAAGTATTTCATATCTATATAAATTCCACGTCTTCTTTGACAGAGTTCCATAATATTTCCTACATATTCTTTTGGAGTTAAAATACTTGCTGTCACAAAGGGTTCTTCTATATATGATATTTCTTGACTAGGTGGCAAATCTTCTGGATTGTATAATTCCATTATTTCACCATTTGTTTTATAAACCTTATATATTACTGATGGCGCAGTTGTAATTAAACCTAAATCATATTCCTTATCAAGTCTTTCTTCTATTATTTCTAAATGTAATAATCCTAAAAATCCACATCTAAACCCAAAACCTAAAGCTACTGAAGATTCTGTTTCATATTCCAAAGCCGCATCGTTTAACTTTAATTTTTCTAGTGCTTCTTTTAAATCTTCATATTGACTTCCATCAATTGGATATAATCCACAATATACCATTGGCGTTACTTTTTTATATCCTTTTAATGGTTCTTTTGCAGGATTATTATTTAAAGTTATCGTATCTCCTACATGTATATCTGACAAAGTTTTTATACTTGCTACAATATAACCAACTTCTCCAGCTTTTATCTCATCTTGTGGCATATATGATCCAGGTAAAAAATATCCAACCTCTGTTACAGTAAATACTTTATTTGTAGCCATTAGCTTAATTTCATCTCCAATTTTGACTTTTCCATCAATAACTCTTACATAAGCTAATGCTCCTTTATAATTATCATAATATGAATCAAAAATTAGACATTTTGTTTTTGAATTATCATCTCCATGTGGAGCTGGTAAATCAGTTATAATTCTTTCTAATACTTGTTCAACATTCAATCCAGATTTTGCTGATATACATGGTGCATCTTCAGCCGGTATTCCTATTATATCTTCAATTTCTTTTTTCACTTCATCAATTCTTGCATTTGGCAAATCAATTTTATTTATTACAGGTAATATTTCTAAATTATTATCTATTGCTAAATAGACATTTGCTAATGTTTGTGCTTCTACTCCTTGACTTGCATCAACAACAAGAATAGCTCCATCACATGCTGCTAAACTTCTAGAAACCTCATAGTTGAAATCAACATGTCCAGGTGTATCTATTAAATTAAGAGTATATTCTTGTCCATCTTTTGCTCTATATATCATTCTTACAGCTTGTGACTTTATTGTTATTCCTCTTTCTTTTTCTATTTCCATATTATCTAAAACTTGACTTTCCATTTCTCTTTTAGATAGTACACCTGTCATTTCTATAAGTCTGTCCGCTAAAGTTGATTTTCCATGGTCAATATGTGCAATAATGCAAAAATTCCTAATATGGTTTTTATCCATTCTTATCTCACTTTCTTATTATATCATTTACCATTTTAACATAAAAATAAAAAAATCTCAATACTTTTCTATACCATTATATAAATTATAAACATTTGTATATCCTAATTTTTTTAATCTATTTTGTGCTTTTTTACTTCTCCAGCCACTAGAACAGTATAAAACTATATTTTCATCTTTATTTTTTAATTCTATTTTATATCTATTTGCAATTTCATATTCTGGAATACATATTGCACCTAATAAATGTCCTTCATTATATTCTTGAGGACTTCTCACATCAATCAAAACTGCCCCTTTATCTACTAATGTTTTTAACTCTTCATAATTTATGTCATTACTATCCATAGAACGTTTAAATTTTTTTAAAATTATATTTTTTAATTTATTCAACTTACTTTTCCTCTTTTTATTTTATTATATGTTATAAAATTTTAAAAGTTATCTTCATTATTTGTTCCTTTAGATGATAATATCAATATGACATATCTATTACAAAATCTTTTCAATGTATAAACTTTTTATATCAAAATTCATCCTTTTTTGCTAAATTTTTATATTTTTTTATTGCTAATGTTTCAAACATGTTTCAAAGTCATTACAATTATGTAATTCTTATTGTTTTATGTAACTTGTTTTTAAGGCAATTTGTACATATTATCGAATGTGGAAACTGTGGATAACTTTGTGAATAACTCAAAATAGTCATTTTGAGTCTTTAAGTTGTTCACAGTTTAAAAGGGTTTAAATAATATTTTTATGTTCATTGTTTTTTGTGTTTTTTTATGTGTACTTATTATTATTTTTTTTTTTTTAATTAAATATTAAAATTGTTATTTATATGTAAACATGAAATATATTATTGTTATAATTTCAATTAAAGTAATAAACGGAAAACCTATAACAAATGCAATTTTTTGTGTTTTATGTCTAAACATATACATTCCAGAAATTGTACCTATTCCACCACCTAATGCAGTAATAATAAATAAAGTCTTTTCAGGTATTCTCCAACTTCCTCTTATAGCTTTTTGTTTATCAATCCACATTGCAAAAAAACCTATAAGATTTATTACTATAAAATATATTATAATTTTTTCGATCATTTTTAATTTCTCCTTTCAGGGATTTGGGGACGTTCTTTCTTTCCCTCTTTTAGGGATTAGGGGACACTCCTTAGCTTTTTAGCCAGGGTTTGTGTCCTTATTTTTTTCTTTAATCGTTCATGTCGTTCAAAAACAAATTATAAATTATTATCTTGAGCCTCTCTCACGTTCAAAATTAATATATTTATTATTTGTAATTGCCATTTCGAATGTGACTAGAGTAAGGTTAGAAATTCAAAATTATTTTTTGGAAAGAGTTCGTGCTTGACACGGAAGGGTGCCAAAAAATAATTTTAGAATTTCTTAGCTTATGTCAGGAGCTGAGAAATGAAATGAGAATAATAAATATATTAATTTTGCCTTGAGCATTCCTCAAGCTAGTAATTAATAATTTCTAATTTTCACTCTAATCAATCATAAAGAAAAAAATAAGGACACAAACCCTGGCTAAAGAGCTAAGGAGTGTCCCCTAATCCCTAAAAGAGGGAAAGAAAGAACGTCCTCAAATCCCTTAAGCAAATAAACTCATTTGATTGCTTTGGCTCATCCCTTTTAGGCAGCCATAATTTTTCAATAAGTCTGTTACAGAATTTCCAACTTTTGAACGAATCTTCAAATCATCTATAGACATAAATTTTCCGTTCTTCTCTTGCTTTTTCAATTCCTTCTGCTGCAACTGTTCCTAATCCTGGTATACTGTTTAAAGGTGGTCTAATTTTTCCATCTTCAACTAAAAATTTGGTTGAATCTGATTTATACAAATCAATTGGTAAAAAATCGAATCCCCTTTCATACATTTCTAATACTAATTCTAATATTGCATACATATTTTTATCTTTTGTTGTTGCATTATTTCCTTGTAAGTCAATTTCTTTCATTTTATTTTTTACTTTTTCTTTTCCAAATATCATGTAATCACTATCAAATTCATCAGCTCTGATTGAAAAATATGATGCATAATATGCAAGCGGTTCATGCACTTTGAACCATGCTATTCTAAAAGCATTTGTTACATAAGCTGCTGCATGGGCCTTTGGAAACATATACTTAATTTTTTCACATGATTTTATATACCAATCTGGTACATTATGTTCTTTCATAAGATTTTTATATTCTTCCCATTTTGCTGGATCTTTTAGTGCTTTTCCTTTACGTACGGTTTCCATTATTTTAAATGCTGCATTTGGTGGTACTCCCATTTTTATTAAATATATCATTATATCATCACGACAGCATATTGCATCTTGAAGCGTTACTGTTCCTTCTTCTATTAAACTTTGTGCATTTCCAAGCCATACATCAGTTCCATGTGATAATCCTGATATTCGTATTAATTCGTCAAATGTTGTTGGCCTTGTATCTACAAGCATTCCTCTAACAAATTTTGTTCCGAATTCCGGTACTCCAAAACTTCCCACTTCTGAATGTATTTGTTCTTTTGTTACCCCTAGAGCTTTTGTTGAACTAAATATAGACATAGTTTCTTTATCATCAAGTGGTACTTTTGTAGGATCTATACCTGTTATATCATACAACATTCTAATCATTGTAGGGTCATCATGTCCTAATATATCTAATTTTAACAAATTTTGATCTATTGAGTGATAATCAAAATGTGTTGTTATAATATCTGAATTTGGATCATCAGCTGGATGTTGTACTGGACAAAATTCATAAATTTCTCTTCCTTTTGGTACAACAATAATTCCACCTGGATGTTGACCTGTTGTTCTTTTTATTCCTGTACATCCAGCAGCTAATCTCTGTGCTTCAGCTCTATTTATTGGTATATTTCTTTCTTCAAAATATTTTTTAACATATCCAAAAGCTGTTTTTTCTGCTACTGTTCCTATTGTTCCTGCTTTAAATGTAGTTCCTTTTCCAAATATTACTTCTGTATATTTATGAGCTTTTGCTTGATATTCTCCTGAGAAATTTAAGTCTATATCAGGTTCTTTATCACCATTAAATCCTAAAAAAGTTTCAAATGGTATGTCCATTCCGTCCTTATCTAACTTTGTTCCACATTTTGGACAGTTTTTATCTGGTAGGTCAAATCCATTTTTATAACCATAATCAGTAAAATCTGAATATTTACAATTAGGACATCTATAATGTGGTGGTAAAGAATTAACTTCTGTTATTCCTGTCATATTTGCAGCAAATGATGATCCTACTGAACCTCTTGAGCCTACTATATATCCATCTTCATTTGATTTCCAGACTAATTTTTGTGCAATAATATACATAACTGAGAATCCGTTTTTTATAATAGAATCTAATTCTTTATCTAGTCTTGTTTGTACAATTTCTGGTAAATCGTCTCCATATAGTTCATGTGCTTTTGAATATGCAATATCTCTAATTGTTTGTTCACATCCTGGAATGTGTGGAGGACATTTTTCTTTCGATATTGGACTTATTTTTTCACACATATCTGAAATCATATTTGTATTTGTAACAACTACTTCATATGCTTTTTCTTCTCCTAAATATTTAAACTCTTCTAACATTTCTTCTGTTGTTCTTAAATATAAAGGTGCTTGCATATCTGCATCTGCATATCCTTGCCCTGCTTCTAAAATACGTCTATATATTTCATCTTGTGGGTCCATAAAATGTACATCACATGTTGCTACAACCGGTTTTCCTAGTTTTTCTCCAATATCAACTATTTTTCTATTTATGTCTCTTAATCCCTCTTCATCTTTTACAATTTCGTTCCTAATTAAAAAATTATTGTTTCCTATTGGTTGAATTTCTAAATAATCATAAAAATTAGCAATTTCTTCTATTTCCTCATCTGTTTTTCCAAGTTCTATAGCTTGATATAGTTCTCCTGCTTCACATGCACTTCCAATAATTAAACCTTCTCTATATTTTTCTAGTAAACTTTTTAAAATTCGTGGTTTACGATAAAAATAATTAATATGTGAAAAAGATACTAATTTATATAAATTACGTAATCCTGTATAATTTTTAGCTAAAATAATTGCATGATAGGTTCTTAATTTTTTATATTCCTCTTTTTTTGCTTCATCTGTTCTACTTACTTTATCAATATCTTCAATTTTTTTTGCGCCACGTTTTTTTAACATATCTAACATTATTTTAAATACTTTAACAGTTGTATCAACATCATCTAATGCTCTATGAGCAACTTCTACTTTTATTCCTAAATTTTCCGCAATTTTTCCTAATTTATATTTTTTATATTCTGGAAATAAATCTTTTGCTAAACTTAAAGTATCTAAATATGTATAATTAAATTCATATCCAAGATTTTTGGCATTTTGTTTTAAAAATCCTACATCAAATCCTGCGTTGTGAGCAACAATAACTGAATCTCCTAAAAATTCTAATATCTTAGGAAATACTTTATCTATTGTTTCACTATCCTTTACCATTTCATCTGTTATATTTGTAACCTCTGTAACTCTTGCTGGTATATGTTTTTCTGGATTCACAAAACAACTAAACTCATCTATAACTTCACCATTTTTATATTTCATAATTCCAACTTCAGTTATTTTTTCTGTAGTCGCAGAAAATCCTGTTGTTTCTAAATCTAATACACAATATGTTGTATCTATATCTTGCCCCTTTGCATTTTCTACAACTGAGTTTTTGTCTGGTGCTAAATATGCTTCTACTCCATATATAATTTTCATATCAGGATTATCATAACCTAGTAGTTTATGAGCTTCTGGAAATGCTTGTACAACTCCATGATCTGTTATTGCAATAGATTTCATTCCCCATTTCATAGCTCTTTTAATTAAATCTGTTGCAGAACTAATAGCATCCATTTGACTCATTTTTGTATGCATATGCAGTTCCACTCTTTTTATTTCTGCATTATCTTGTCTAATTTCTTTTTTTAAGCCTTCTGTTTCAACTATAGTATTTACCATAACAGATAATTCATTTGTAAATGTATCCATTCCAGCAGTTCCTGCAACTTTAACGCCTTTTGCACTTTTTATTCTTTTCATTATTTTTTTTGCATTTTTTTCATCTAAAAATACTTTACAAGTTATTGAACTTGTACCATCATATAAATCAAAACTAAATAATGTTTTTCCTGATTTTAATGTTCTATCTTCTGTAAATATTACTTCACCTTGAAGTGATATTTTTCCATCTTCTACTCCTAAATTTTCTATTTTTACAAGAGGTTCTGTTATATTTAGATTTCCACCAAAAATTAAAGGTGTATTTTCAATTTCATCCTCTTCTGGTAATTCTGGAACTTCTGCATTTGTTTCTATTATAGTATTTGAAATTACAGTAACATCTCCTGCATATGTGTCTAACCCTGCTTTTCCTGTGGTTTTTATCGCTTTAGCTTTTTCTATTTTATCAATTATCTCTTGACCTTCTGCTAAATCTTTGGCGAATGATTTTACAGTAATAGTTCCTGTTCCATCAAATAACTCAAAAATAATCATACCTTTGCCAGATTTTGTTTCTCTAACCTGACATGAAACTATTCTTCCTTCTAATGTAACTCTTCCAGATTCTGCAGATATTTCTTTTATTTTGGTTAGTTTTTCTTTTGCTCTAGATGGTTTTCCCATTATATATTCTTGTGTTTCTTCTATTTCTACGATATCATCCATCTCTTCTGGTATATAACCTTCTACATCATTTGGTAATTTATAATCAGGATCATTATATTCTTCAATTTCATTTGTTTGTTCTTCTATATGAGCAACAATTTTTTGCTCTTCTTGTTTTAATTTATTTTTTATTATGTTTAATGCTTCCTCAGATACATCTTCTATTAATTCTATTTGATAATCTATGCCAAATAAATTCTTTAAAACTTTTATAAGTTCTTTATCTGTTTTCTTTGCACGTAAAAAATCTGCACCTTTTAAATGCATCTTAATTGTAATTTTTTCATTTTCTATTTCTAAGTCGCTTTTTAATAATAACATAGGCTTTGTTAATGGATATTTGTGAGCCATATATGCAATAATATTTTTCCATTCTGTTTTTATTGATTTTTTCTCAACTTGATCATGGTAATTTATTTTTATATCTATGTTTTCAAATTTAAATCTCTCTCTTAAAAATCTTTCAAAATACCATATTTCTTTTATTTCAATATATTCATCAAAATAGATTAAAACTTCTAATGTATCTGTCTTTTTTAACACATTTAATGCTGTAATTGTTGCATATTTAATATTTGAATTTGTTTTATAATCACTAAATATATCCCCAAGTTTTTTAGCTTCCAAAATCTATTTCATCCCTTTACTTTTTAGTTTGAATTTTCTAAGAGTGATTTTATCATAACTTTTTTGTAAAAAAAAGCGAACATAAGAATTTTTTATATTGCTGTAACACATTTTTTTATTTCTCATATTATATATCATACAAAGGAAACAACAAAAGAAAACATATTGTTGATTGGAAGGAGGTATAGACTATGCCAGAAAATAGAGGATGCGGTGGATTCGGATTTGGCGATGATTGTTGCTGGATTATAATCCTTATATTATTAATATGCTGCTGTTGCGGTGGTAATAGAGGAGGATGTTGCTAATCTCCTATAGTCACTAAAAAAGAAAACTCCTATTAAGGAGTTTTCTTTTTGGTTTTATTTAAATCTTTTTCCTTTATGTTTTTGCCTTTTAGGTTTTTCGTCATCATACTCTTCATATTTATCATCATCTTCTTGTTGTGTATTTAAATCTTCATTTTGTTCATCATATACTTCTTCTTCAAAATCATTGTAATATTCATCTTCCTCTATTTTTTTATTTTTTATATGTTTAACAATTAGGAAAATTATAATTAAAAATACTATAATTGCTAAAGATATTGAAGCTGCAATTAATATTTTATTTTGTTCTTGTTTTTTTCTTAATTCTTCTTGCTCTCTTGCTATAGCCTCTTCATCAACCAATTTTTTATTTACTACAACTTGATATGTAGCAATATTATTTCCATCTGGATCTGAAACTAAAATTGTTATAATGTTTTCCCCTTCTTCAAGTTTATTGTTTCCAGTAATATCTACTACATAATATGGATCTGTTGCTTTTGCTTCAATTTCTAGTTTTTCACCTTCACCTATATATGTTGTTTCATATTCATAAATATTTGTACTAAATTCTGGAGATAATTTTAAATCACCTATTTTTAAACTAGCTAATCCATTTCCAGATGATGTATTTTCCACATTTTCAGTATTTTCATCATCTTCTTTGGTTATATTTATTGTATATGTTTTAGTTGTTCCATCTTCTGCTGTTACCACAACTGATACTGTATTTTTTCCATCTTCTAACTGTTTTTTTCCTGTACCAGAAATTTTAGCACTACTGCTTTGGGCAGTTGCATAAACTTCTACTTCTTCAACATCTTCAGGTACAGTAACATTATATGTAGTTGTACCTGATTTAAATCCTGAAAAATCATTTGGTTTTATTCCTAAATTACTTAAATTTGCATTATTTGACTTTGATTTAGTTGTTGTCTGTGTTGTTGAAGTTGTTTTTGGAGTAGTTGTTTGTGTTGTATTAGTTTTATTACTACTTGTATTTTCTTCCTTATTTTTATTTTCTTGGGTTTGAGTATTTGTATTTGACTCTACACTTTGGTTTGTTGTGTTTTCTTCTGCATATACATTGTTACCTATTATAAAAAATATAGTTATTATTAATATTGTTACTATTGTTATTTTTACTTTTTTATTCATTTGTTCCTCCTAATTTTTAGAAACTTATTGATGAATCATTATTAAAGTTTACAGTTTCTGTTCTTGTCCAATTTTCTCCATTTGTATCTGTTATTGTTAATGTTATTTCTTGTGAACCTTTTCCTGAAATATTTGCAGTTTTAACAGTTGTATTTTTATCTACACCTGAATCTTGCCATAATGTTTTTCCTCCAGCTGTTATAATTATTTTGACTGTTTTAGCTGGTATTTCTGTTCCTTCCTCAGTACTTTGAGCATATCCACCTGTAATTGATTTTACATCTATTGATACAGAAACTGATTTTGATTCTTCATAACTATTTACTATTATTGTAATTGCTGTTCCATCTTCTGCTTCGGTTCCGGCTGCAACACTTTGTCTTAATACAACTCCTTTTTCTTTAGAGCTATCCTCTTCTGTTGTAACACTTACTTTAAATCCAGCTTTTTTTAATGTACTTTCAGCTTCTGATTGTTGTTTACCAACAACATCTGGTACACTTGCTTTTTTTACTCCTGTACTAACATGTATTTTTACAGTATCTCCTGCAAAAACCTCTGTATCTGGGTCTGTATCTTGTGATATTACATATCCTTCTTCAACTTTTTTATTGGCTTCTTCTTTTATTTCTACTTTTAATTTAGCATCTTCTAAAGCTTTAACTGCCTCATCTTGTTTCATCCCTACTACTTTAGGTACAGTTGCTTTCTCTTGACCTTTACTAATTACTACTTTTACAGTACTACCTTCTTTTACTTTATTATATTTTTCCATATAAGTTGGATCTTGTGATATTACATATCCTTCTGGAACATCTTTGTTATATTCTTCCTTTTCTACCTCAAATACTAATTTTACAGCCTCCACTTCTTTTTGTGCTTCTTCCTTTGACATTCCTACAATATTTGGTAACTCAACTTCTGGTGGATTTGTAATATTTAAAACTGCCATTGTCCCACCAAAGCTCAATGCGAATAATAAAATTAATCCTATAAATATGCTTATTTTTTTATGTTTTTTTATAAAACCTTTTAACCCATTTTCTTTTTTATCTTCTTTTTCATTATTTTTTACATATCTACTTGTATTAATCACTTGAGTTTTTGCAGTTGGGTCATATTCAACATCTTCTATTGTTTCACCTTCAGGATCTTTTAAAGCTTTTTTTAAATCATCTAACATTTCTGTTGCTGTTTGATACCTTATTGTTGTATCTTTTTGTAAAGCTTTCATTATTATTTTATTTACAGCTACTGGTATATTGGCATTTAACTTGATTGGTTCTTCTGGCTCTTCTTGCATGTGTTTTAATGCGACAGAAACTGGTGTATCTGCATCAAATGGAACTTTACCTGTTACCATTTCATACATTACAACTCCTAAAGAATATAAGTCAGATTTTGCATCTGTATATCCTCCTCTTGCATGTTCTGGTGAAAAATAATGTACAGAACCAATTGTTGTTCCAAATGCAGTAATTGTTGAATTTGAAACTGCTTTTGCTATTCCAAAGTCTGTTACTTTTGCAACTCCATCTTCTGTTATTATTATATTATGTGGTTTTATATCTCTATGAACTATATTATTCCTATGTGCCATTTCTAAAGCAGATGCAATTTGCATTGCTACATTTATAGACCATTTCCAAGGTAAAGGGCCTTTTTCTTCTACTATAATTTCTTTTAATGTTTTTCCTTGTATAAGTTCCATTACAATAAAATATAAATTTCCATCTACTCCAACATCATATATTGATACAATATTTGCATGTGTCAATTTTGCTGCTGATTGAGCTTCAACTTCAAATCTTTTTATAAATTCTTCATCTGTTGTAAATTCATCTCTTAATATTTTTACTGCTACATTTCTTTTTAAAATTTTATCCTCTGCTTTATATACAGTGGCCATTCCTCCATTACCAACTTTTTCAATAATCTCATATCTATTTCCTAATAGTTTACCTTCTAAACTCATATTTATCTCTCCTTAGATATTTTTTATGATAATTACTGTTATATTATCATATCCACCATTTTCATTTGCAAGATTTACTAATTCTTTTGGTGCTTGTTCTATATCTTTTTTTGCCTGTTTAAATATTTCTTCTTGTGGTACTAAATTTGTTAATCCATCTGAATTGATGACTAAAATATCATCCTTCAAAAAGCCTTTTACCATAACATCTGGTTCCACAAATGCATTACATCCTAGCGCCTTCATTAACATATTTTTTTGTGGATGGTGTACCGCTTGTTCTTGAGTAATTGTTCCATCTTTTACTAATTTTTGTACATAACTATGGTCTTGTGTTAATTTTCTGGTAAAGTCTTTTCTAATTCTATAAATTCTACTATCTCCTACATGTCCAATAAATACCTTATTATTATATATTAAACAAATCTCTAAAGTAGTACCCATTCCTTCTAATTCTTTACTTTCTTTAGATTTTTCATACACTACCATATTTGCATATTCCATACTACTTGCTACAAGTTGTATAATGCTATCTTTATCTTTTTCTATTTCTTTAAAATTGTTTTCTATATAATTTTTTGCCGATTGAATAGCTAAGTTACTGGCTATTTCTCCACCATTATAACCACCCATTCCATCAGCTAACATGTACAATTGAACTTCATCTAATGAGTCAGATATGTAGTAAGCATCTTCATTAACTTCTCTTATTTTTCCTATATCTGATTTAGCATAGGCTTTTATCATTTTTTCACCTCTTTTTTTATGTTTGTTATTACCTCTTTTTATATCACATCTTTGTATTTTTTGCAACACTTCTATTTAAACAAAATAATTACAAACTTTAAGAGAATTTTATCAATTAAAATTTGTAATTATTTGTTAAACTTATTTAATTATATAATAAAATTAATCTTTACTATCAATATAACATGCTAAATCAACTAATTTACATGAGTATCCCCATTCATTGTCATACCATGCTATTAATTTTACAAATGTATCTGTTAATTGAATTCCAGCTGTTGCATCAAATATAGATGTGTGTGGATTATTTATAAAATCAGATGATACAACTGCTTCATCTGTATATTCGATTATACCTTTCATTGAACCTTCTGATGCTTCTTTCATTACTCTACAAATTTCTTCCATTGTTGTAGGTTTTTCTAAATTACATGTTAAATCAACTACAGATACGTCTACTGTTGGTACTCTCATTGACATTCCAGTTAATTTTCCATTTAATGATGGTATTACTTTTCCTACTGCTTTTGCTGCTCCAGTTGATGATGGTATTATGTTTGCAGCAGCGGCTCTACCACCTCTCCAATCTTTCTTTGATGCTCCATCAACAGTTTTTTGTGTGGCTGTTGTTGAATGTACTGTTGTCATTAATCCTTCTTTTATTCCAAAATTATCATTTATTACTTTTGCAAGTGGTGCTAAACAGTTTGTTGTACAAGATGCATTTGATACTATTGTCATTGCTGGATCATATGTTTCATGATTTACACCCATTACAAACATAGGCGCATCTTTTGATGGTGCACTTATTATAACTTTTTTTGCTCCTGCATCTATATGAGCTTGTGCTTTTTCCATAGTTGTGAATACACCTGAACATTCTAGTACATAATCAACACCTAATTCTCCCCAAGGAATATTATGTGGATCCATTTCATTAAATACTTTGATTTCTCTACCATTAACTTTTAAAATTCCGTCACTTCCTTCAACCTCTCCATTAAACTTTCCATGAACTGTGTCAAATTTAGTCATATAAGCCATATAATCAGCTGCAATAAATGGATCATTTATTGCTATAACCTCTACTCCTTCTTTTTCTAAAGCTGCTTGGAATGATAAATTTCCTATCCTTCCAAAACCATTAATTCCAATTCTAATTGACATTTTTTATTCCTCCTTAAATTTATTAAATTTTTATATTTTTTATATATTATAAAATTTTTATAATATATAAATAAATAATCTATTTATATAGTTTTTCAAGCACGATAACAAACATAGCATGTGCCCAACCAAGTCCTATTACCCATGTTGGTTTTAATGTATTATTATCAATTTGCTCTCCTAAAAAGTAATGTTTTCCTGCTGTTTTTACAACAAAATCAAAAGCTTCTTTTGCTTTTTTCTTTTCTCCTGTTTCTAAATAATATAATGTCATCCAAAGATTTGCAATTGGCCAAGGATTACCATTCATATAATTATCTTGTTCAAATCTTTGATACCCACCTGTATATGTTCTTAAATGCATATTTATACTTTCTATTGTATTTTTTATTTTTACTTCTTTTGGCTTAAATACTTCAAATGGTGTAACTGCACCTATAATACTTATATCCATCTTTTTATCTTCTGGATTTCTTACATATGATTTTTTTTGTTCATCATACATATTATTATTAATATAATTTTTCAATTTTATTTGTATTTTCTCAATTTCTCTTTCATTTTTTTGTATTTTTTCTTCTTTTAATCTATTATTATCAAAATCTGATACATTTTTTCCAAGAATTTTGTATATCTTTAATATACAATCAAAAGCTGAATATATACTAGCTAATGAATATAAATGAATTCCTTCACACATTTCCCATAAATCATAACTAATATGATATTTATGTTTTTTTCCTGTTCTTTTTAATGTATCTTCTTCTATTTCATCTTTAACCACATCTCTTTTATATTCATCTATTCCATCAATATCTAACCAGTCTTTCACATATTTTTTCAAGAAATCTATTGCCTTTTCACACATTTTTAGATTATCTTTTAAAAACTTTTCTGATTTAGTATATTTATAATGTTCATAAACACCATATACTACACTAGCCGTTTCATCTATTTGATATCCCCATGATGGTGCTAAATTACCATCTGTGTAAAATCTTTGTTCCCACATTCCATTTTTACTTTGAGTTTTTTTACAAAAAACTTTATAGAATTTTTCTGTCTCTTTATCCATTTTCAAAATATCCATTGCCCTTGTTATAAAAATTGCATCTCTAGGCCAACAATATGCATATCTACCACATTTTGTAAAATTTTCATCTACCTCAGGTGATGCAATAATTGCACCTGTATCATTGTCTGTTAAAAGTGGAAATAATAAAATACTTCTTTTATATATTTCAAATATTCTTTCTTCATAACTATTTTTAGGTTCTTTTAAATTTAATCCATTATGTGATTTTACATACTTTCTCCAATATGATTTAGCATTAGAATATTCCTTATTTAAATCAATTTTAGTTATTCTATCTACTTCAGCTTCCATTTCAGAAACATTTTTATTCTCTCCAACGTTAATGCAAATCTCTAAAACTTTCTTTTCTTGTGGTTTTATAACTCCTAAATCAAAACAGATACTTGAATCTTTAGACATTCCTATATAATCTTTATCATATATTTCTCCTCTTTTTATTGTTTCTTTGCTTCCATTAATTTGATGTCCTGAAATTTTATATCCTTTAGCAAATGTTGAAAATGCAAAATCATGTGCATATTGTAACATTCCATTATCAAGTATTTTACAGCTAACAAAATTATTACTTTGATCTGAAATTAACTCTGAATGTATAAAAAATTTTGTATCTAAATCTATTTTTCCTTCATTTAAATAAACATATTTTTTTACTATAACATTTTCTTTTAGCATTATAAAATCAGTTTGAATTATTTTTAAATTAAAGTAAGTATTTGTTATTTCTGTATTTAAAACATTTGTATCAACTTCATAATATTGTTTATAATTATTATTTATATCATCATGTAAATAAATTAAATCTGAATTGTTTATTTTTACTCCTGTTTGAAAGAAACTTACATATTGTTTATTATCTTTATTTGGGAAATAAACTCTTTGTAATTCTCCTTTTCCAGTAAAGGTTGCTATCATTTTTTTATTTCCAATAATTGCTTCATTTAAATATTTTTCCATTTTATTCTCCTTTTTTCAACCAAAAGGTCCGTCCCCACTGGTTCAAAATTTCATCCTTCAACTACATTAAGAATTTGTTTTTCTAAATCTTTAATTTTCTCATTTATTCTAAAAATATCTTGATCAGTCAAATTCTCATTACTTACATCTTGTCTTACATATTCATCCATATCATTTATTTCATTTTTTAATCTTGCTAATCTTTCTAATATTTCAGTTTTTATAGTTTTTGTTACTTTTCTTTCAATTTTGTGTATCATATCTACTGTTTCTTTTAATTCATAGGTTTCTCCAAATTCAGGAACTATTACAGGAATACCTGTTTCTTGTTCAACTTTTTGTTTAAATATATCTTGTGAATCTGGTTCCCCATGTACTAGAAAAATATTTTTTGGTTTATTTATAAATGAATATATAAAATTCATTAATCCTTCTTGATCTGCATGTCCTGAATAACCTTCTATATATTCAATCCTTGCTTTTACAGCAATTTCTTCTCCAAATATTTTTACTGTCTTTGCTCCATTTACTATACTATATCCAAGTGTGCCTGGTGCTTGATATCCAACAAAAAGAATTGTTGCTTTTGGATTCCATAAATTATGTTTTAGGTGATGTTTAATTCTTCCTACTTCACACATTCCACTTGCTGATATAATTATTTTTGGTTCTGTGTCTTCGTTAAGAGCCTTTGATTCGTCTGCTGTTCTTGTAAATTTAAGTCCTGGAAATTCTAAAGGATTATCCCCATGTAACATTTCTTCTTGTACTTCTGGTTCAAATAAATTCATATTTTCTTTAAATACTTCAGTTGCAGATATTGCAAGTGGACTATCAACATATACTGGTACTTTCATTAGGGTTTTATATTTCCTAATAAATTCTTCATCATCTTTTACTTCTTTTAGTTTATTAATTTCATATAAAATTTCTTGTGTTCTTCCTACGGCAAATGATGGTATTACAACTGTTCCTCCGTTATCAATAGTTTCAGATACTATATTAAGAAACAATTCTGCTTTTTCATCATTTCTTAAATGAAGTCTACTTCCATAAGTAGATTCCATTATTAAATTATCTGCACTTTCTATCATTGTTGAAGAATCTAATAATGGTAAATCATTATTTCCTAAATCACCTGTAAATACTGTTTTTGTTTCTTTTCCATCTTCATTAACCCATAATTCAATAACACTTGAACCTAACATATGTCCAGCATCATTAAACCTTACTCTAATTTCAGGTGTAATTTCTATAATTTTGTCATATTGTACAGGTTCAAATATTTCTAAACATTTTAATGCTTGTTCTGCAGTATATAGAGGTTCTAGCTCTCTTTCTCCTTTTCTAAGTCTTTTTTTATTTTTCCATTCATTTTCCATCTCTTGTATATGTCCGACTGTCAGGTAGCATTAATGTACATAAATCACATGTTGCTTTATGTGCATATATTTTATTTCTGAATCCTTCATTGTATAATTTTGGTATTCTTCCTGAGTGGTCAATGTGAGCATGTGTTAATAACATAAAATCTATATCTGATGGATTAAATTCAAATTCATCTCTATTTTGCATTTCTAATTCAGAATTTCCTTGCCACATTCCACAATCAACTAAAAATTTCTTTCCTGCTGCTTCTACCAAATAATCAGATCCAGTAACTGTTCTTGTAGCACCTAAAAATGTTATTTTCATTATTTCCTCCTTTAATTAAAGACCTTTACTTTTTTATTAAGCATAATATTTAAGTCTTTTCTATTTATATTTTTAAATTTTAGTTCTATTTTTTCTTCGAAGCTTTTTCCATCAAATGCTTGTAAGTAATATTTTTCTTTATCTTTTGTTAGTTTTACATATATTTCTTCTAAATTAATACTTCTAGTATTAAAAATATTTTTTTGTAATGAGTAATTAATGTCTTCATTTCTTGAGAATTTTTCTATTACTTTTAATTCTTGAGCTTTTTTTAATATTTTCTTAGATAAAATTTCCAATTCTTCTTCTAATTCTTTAGTATTATAAATAAATAATTCGTGCTTATATAGTAACATATTGTAATATCTGAATTCATATATTATTTTAGTAATTTCTTGCTTATTTTTTGCTTTATCTATTTTTATTTCATAGCATTTTAAAAATGTTTTTTGTATTTTTAAAATTATTTTATCTATTTCTTTTTGAATATCTTTTGTTTCAAGTAATTTTAAGTATTTTTCTCTTTCTTCTAACATTTTTTTATATTTTACAAATTTTTGTGGTTTTAGAATATCATTTAAATTTTCTAGTTCTTTTATTTTTTTATCTCTTTCTTCTATCATCAGTTTTGATAAAATTCTGATACTAAATATTTTCTCTTCTAAATTTAAATTTTCATTTCTTTTTTTATATTCTTCTTGTATTAATTTCTTACTATTTAATGTTTTATCTATTTTCTTTATTTCTTTTACAAGTTGCTTTTTTTGTTCAGTAATTTTTTCAACAAAATTTTTATTATCTTTAATGTCAAATAATTTATTTTCAATTTCTTCTTTTATTTTTAAGATCTCTTCTTTTCTATTTTTGTCGAATTTAGCATCTAATAATATTGAAATTATTTTTAAATTTTCAATTAATTCATTTTTATTTTCATTGCCATATAATTCTTGCAGTTTGTCTTCAAACATTTTCATATAATCCATTATAAAAACATTATTGTAAACCCATTTATCTAAAAATTTAGTTCCAACTAATATTATTAAATTTTGATAAACTAAATTATGTTCTAAGCTTTCAATTTCATTTGGTATAGTTGTCCATGAATATCCATTAAAATCTCTTAAAGGTTCGACTGTATTTATATTATTTCCAACATTTATTAAGTTTGATAATGTTTTATTAATTAGAAAATATTTTTCATTAATAATTTCCTCTTTTTTACTGATTTTTGAAATGCAGTATAAAAGTTTTCTTTCCATATAATAGCATATAATTCTCTTTTTGTTTTTTTCTACTAAAATTGTTCTATTCCCTATAATTTTACTTTCTTTTGAATTAGGTTTGACTAATTTTATTTCATTACAATTATTTTTTATTATATTAATTATATTTTCAACAAACTCTTCTTTTGGAACTACGTTTTGTTTTACATTTTTATAATCTTTATATGAGGTCTCAATCTTGTACAACATGTCTAGGAGAACACTTTTTACATTTTCATCAAAGTGCTTTTTTTCTAGTACTTGCTCTAATTCATTATTATAATCTTTTTTTACAATTTTATCTAAAAAATTATCACTTTTCTTTTGCAAATTTATTCTCCTTTCGTATTTTTATACTTCTTTTGTTTGTTCTTTTGCTGTTTTTAGTTCAGCTAATCTTTCTAAAGTCATAAGTACTTCCCTAGGTTTACTACCTTGGTATCCAGATATTACTCCTCTTTCTTCCATTTGGTCAATAATCCTTCCAGCTCTTGCATAACCTACTTTAAATCTTCTCTGAATAAATGATGTAGATGCTTGTCCTGTTTCTACTACTGTTTGTATCGCATCCATTAAAAAAGGATCTGTATCGTCATCTTCTTGACTTTGAGCAATTTCTTTATCAGTTTTATTACTATTTTCAATACTTTCTAATATATCTTCACTATATGTAGCTGTTCCATTTGATTTTATAAAATCTACTATTTTTTCTACTTCATCATCAGATACAAATGCACCTTGTACTCTTGATGGTTTTGATGCTCCAGCTGGATAATATAGCATATCACCTTTACCTAATAATTTTTCTGCGCCTATACTGTCTAATATAGTTCTTGAATCAACTTGTGATGATACTGCAAATGCAATTCTTGATGGTACATTTGCTTTGATTAAACCTGTAATAACATCTACAGATGGTCTTTGTGTTGCAATTACTAAATGCATACCAGCAGCTCTAGCTTTTTGTGCTAATCTACATATTGCATCTTCTACATCATTTTTTGCAACCATCATTAAATCTGCAAGCTCATCTATAATAATAACTATTTGCGGTAATTTTCCAGCTTCATTTTCTTTTTCAATCGATTTATTATATCCTACTAAATCTCTTACACCATGTTCTGCAAATTTATTATATCTATCATCCATTTCTTGTACAGCCCATGCTAAAGCACCTGCTGCTTTTTTTGGATCTGTTACTACTGGTATTAATAGATGTGGTATCCCATTATATACTGATAATTCAACAACTTTTGGATCTACCATAACAAATTTCACTTCACTTGGTTTTGCATTATAAATTATGCTCGTAATTATGGTATTTATACACACACTTTTTCCAGAACCTGTAGATCCAGCAATTAGAACATGTGGCATTTTTGCAATATCAGCTAATTGAACTTTTCCAGCTACATCTTTTCCAAGACCAACTGTTAATTTAGATTTATTACTTCTAAATTCATCACTGTCTAATACTTCTCTAAAATGTACCATTTCTTTTTCTTTATTTGGAACTTCTATACCAACTGCTTGTTTTCCTGGTATAGGAGCTTCTATTCTAATTGTTTCAGCTGCTAAGTTTAATGCTATATCATCTGCTAGATTAGCAATTTTGCTTACTCTAACTCCTTCTGCTGGTTTCAATTCATATCTTGTAATTGCAGGTCCAACAGTAACATTTTCAACTTTTGCAGAAACACCAAAACTATATAAAGTTCTTTGTAGTTTAGTTGCTGTATCTGTTAATGCTTTTGCACCACCTTTTATTGCTTTTTTACTTGGTTTGCTTAACAATTCAACTGGTGGATATTCATAATGTTCATCTTCTACAATTTGAGCATGCTCTAATTGTAAAACAGCCTTTTTCTTATCTTCTTTTTCTTCTTCAACTTCTTTAAATAAATTGCTTTCTATAACATCAGGTTCCATTACTTCTTTTTGATTTTTTTGAGTTTTGCTTTGTTTTGTTAGTGGTTCAAGATCTTCTCCAGAATGATCGTATTTTTTTAATCCAGTTTCTTCTATATTGTCAACAATTCGTCCACCAAAGTTAATTTTTATCTGATTATCCATAGGTGTATTTTCTTTTTTCTGCATTTTTAGCATTTCTGCTTTTATTTTTCTTTCTTCTCTTTGTTTTTTTCTTTTTTGAGCAGGTGTAATTTCATTTTCTTCAATTAATTCAGCTTTTCTTTCTAATCTTTCATCTCTTTTTTCCTCAATTTTATCAGCAAATACATTTATTATTTCTGATAAATTTATTCCAAATGTAAAAACAAGTAAAATAACTGATATTCCAATACATAAAATAATTGCACCAATATTTCCCAGTAGTTTAGTAAGTGGAACTGCAGCAACTGCTCCAATTGCTCCACCACCTTTCCCCTGTGTTCCAAGTGAATATGCATCTTTTACAGTCTCAGATAATATTTTAGATGATTCTAATTCACCAGAAGAAATCTGAAATACACTAAATACAATGGATATACTTAATATTGCTACACCATATTGAATTAATTTTGAAGATAACTCATTTTCTCCATCAACAGCAAGTTTTATTGCTATAGCAAATATCCCAACCGGAAGAATATATTGCATAATCCCCATAATTCCTCCGTAATATTTCATTTAATTTCATTCCTATAATTCCTGATTTTGTATAAATTAAAACAGCTAAAAGTATACTAGCAACAATTAGTATAATTACAGCTAAATCTAATTTGTTAGTTTTTTTTCTTTTTTTATATTTTCTTTTTTTAACTGCCATTTCAACCATCCTTTCATTTTAAATATAAAAAACATTTCTTAATATTTAAAAGTCAGATTTTATCCAAACTTAAACATTCTTGTTATAGTTGAAACTTAACAATTTTTCAACCACTTAAAGAACGTCCCTTTGGTTGAAACCTGACTTTCGCTCTTTTATTAAATTTTATTTCAATTCTTTTCTACTATTTTGTATTGTTTTTATTGTATCTTCTAGAGATAATTGCATTAGATTTAAAGCTTCTGTCATATTGTTTCCTAATTTGTTTAACGTATCATTTAGAACATTTTCAGTATTTTCTAATAAAGTATCAGCATATTCTTTTGTTCCCTTAGAAATTTCTCTAGACATTTCATTTGCTGTTTCTATTATTTCTGTTTTTTGGTCATAAGCTTTTCTTGTAATTTCATGTTCATCTATCATAGAGATTATTCTATTTTCAGCTTCTTTTACAATACCATCAGCTTCTTTTTTTGCTTCAACCAAAATACGTTGTCTTTCTTCTTTAACCCATTTTGCTTGTTTCAATTCATCTGGTAATTTAATTCTAATTTCCTTAATCATATCTAAAATTTCTTCTTTGTTAACAATGCATTTGCTAGAAAATGGCACTGTTTTGCTATTTTCTAATAAATCTTCTAACGCTTCTAATAAAGTGAATATCTCCATGGTTTTACCCCTTCCTAATCCATCTTAATCTTCTTTTAAAAAGATAAGACTTGCTCGACCATATTTTCTTTGATCTATAATATTTAAATTTAAATTATTTATTTTCTTTAAAATTTTATCTGGTTCATCTGTTTCAATAATTATAAGTCCATCATCATTCAATATTTTTTCATTTAATATTATTTTAACAGCTTCATATGCGAAATCTGTTTTATATGGCGGATCTATATATATTATATCAATTTCTCTTTTGTTAATTTTTTTTAGCATTATATCATATGAAAGATTATAAAGCTGAGCCTTATCTTGAAAGTGTGTTTTTTCTATATTTTTTTTTATTATTTGTGCTGCATCTTTTTCTTTGTCACAGAGAATCGATTTTTGTGCTCCTCTGCTAATTGCTTCCAATCCAATTGCTCCACTTCCAGAAAATAAATCCAGAAATATACAATTTTTAATTTTATTTTGAATAATATTAAATAATGATTCTTTAACTCTATCTAAAGTTGGTCGTGTATTATTTCCGAGTCAAAGTATATAATTTTGTTCCTCTTGCATTTCCTGCTATTATTCTCATATACATACCCTTCTTTTATATGATATAAACATTTTATTCTTTTTTTTTGTTGTGGTCAATACTATTAATAGAAATGTAACATATATTTAATAGTTCTGTAATATTAATACTATTTTGTAATATTTTTCAATTATTTTTATTTTATTTAGACATAAAAAGACTATCTATAATAGATAGTCTTCTTTAGTGTATTTTAATAAATATCATCTTTATTTACATCTTTTAATAATTCTAATTGTGAGATTAATAATGATTCCATTTTTGCTTTATATATATCAAATTGTTTTTTTATGTCTTCTATTTCTTTTTTCTTTGTTGCTATCTCATTATCAAGTTCATTTGCTTGTTTTAAAGCATTTCCCTTAGCCTCATTAATAATTTGATCTGCTTGTTGTTTAGCGACATTTTTTACATCTTCAGCTGTTGATTGAGCCATAATAAGAGTGTTTTGCAATGTTGCCTCTATTGTTTTATAATGTTCTAAGCTTTTTTCTAATTCTGATATTTTATCTTTTAATTCTGTTATCTCTTTGTAATTTTTAGTATAGTCAACTGTTAAATCATCCAAAAAGTCGTCAACTTCTTCAACGCTATATCCATTCATCATTTGTTTTGAAAATTTTTTATTTTCTATATCTAATGGTGTTATCATTTTTTTCCCTCCTATGGATATAATTTATTTTAGTTTATTCCGTTGTTTTTTAACCATGAGACAGAAAGCTTACTTTTCATTTCTTCTCTTGCCATTTCATTTGTTATTTCATAATTTGATGGTGCAACTAAGAAAATAGAATTAGATACTTTTTGAATGTATCCATCTAGTGCATATACTCCACCGCTTATAAAATCTACAATTCTTCTTGCTACATCTTTATTAACATATTCCAAATTAACAATAACTGATTTTTTTTCTTTTAAGAAAGAACATATTTCATCAGATTGTTCAAAAGTAGTTGGTTGTGATATTACCATTCTAATTGCATTATTTTGTGGCATACTAACTACTTTATTTTTTCTTCCAAATATTTTTTTATCTTCTACCTCTTCTTCTTCATCCTCATATTCATAAATGTTTTCATCCTCATATTCATCTGGCTCTGCAGAATCCATTCCAAATAAATCCCATACTTTGTTCATTAATGCTCCTGACATAAAAAAACCTCCTAATTAATTCCTTTGTTTTATACTACATAGTATCTACTTTTTTTTTCATATTGTCAATACTTTTTTGCAAATGTTTTTAATTTTTAATATTTTTGTAATATTGTTGTAATATTAATTTAGTTTATCTAAGTTTGGATATATTAATATTTCATCATAAATAGATATTTTTCTATATGAATTTATTTCTTTATCAGATAATCCTAATTCTTTTAATTCGTCTGTTTTATATGACTCTACAATCGAAAATTTTTCTCCTTGTTTTTTTACTTTTACCAATATTTTACTTAGATAACCTGCCCTGTTCCTTACAACATAATTTAAACCATCTTCTTCAACTATAGCTTGATTTGGAATTTTAAAGCCTGTTGCATCCCACCAAATTAAATCAAAGGTTATTTTTCTAAAATTAATCAATTCTTCAATTTGTCTATTAAATTCAAATACGATTAATCTCTCATTATTTTCTTCATCTGCAATACTTATAATTTTTGAACTTATTTCTGTATTATTTGATAATCTTATTTTTACTGTATCTCCCTCTTTTGCATTTTGTGCTTCATCAGAAGATACTATTGTTGCTATATAACATTTAAAATTATCAATTACTTTTCCACATTCTTCATTTGTAGCTACCATTTTTCCTGTCTTTATATCTAGATTTTCTAAATATTTTTTGTTAAGGTTTTTAAAATTATCTGGTGTAAGAGTTTCTTCAAATCCATCTACTCTATAAGATACTACTCCACTCATTGGTGCTTTTACATATTCAGCTCCAGAATTAAGTTGACTTTCGTAAGATTTTCGTTCTTCAATCAGTTGTCTCAAATATGAACCTTGTGGACTTGATTCTCCTGCTGTTTTTGCTTTTTTTGTTACTAAATTATCAATTTCTTTTTTATATTCTGTTAATTTAGTAACATCTTTAACTTTACTAATATTTTCTATTTTTTCATCTATTTGATTTTCTAACAATTTCATATCTGAACTAAACAGGTTACTATCATTTTCCATTGTTTCTTGTATTTTTGTATCTAAATTCGTAATTTTTTGTTTTAAAGAATCTTCATTAGTACTATAATACCTAAATATATTTTCATTTGTTGCTGCCCTTTCACCTTCTGCTTTTATTTGCTCCATACCATTTTTATAGTTTTCGCCTTTAACCACTTTTTCATTTCTAATGACATAACCAATAGCTGTTTCCTCTTGATATAATTTTCCTTCCTCTATTGTAAAAACATTTGTAGGTTGCTTAATTAGTAAATATATAGTATATATCAAATATAAAATAAAAAATATTAATGTGAAATATATTATTAACTTCTTATTAATTTTATTTTTTTGCTTTTTCAATTCACACCCTCCACACAACCAACAGGGGACGAACCAATGGGGACGGACCTTTTGGTTGAATTTTTTACTAATTTATTTTTTGTATATTTATTTTTTTAATAAATCCAATATCTTTTCAACCAAAAGGTCCGTCCCCATTGGTTCGTCCCCGTTGGTTGCTGCTAATTTAACATCTAACCACATAGTTTCTTTATTTTTTCTAAACCATGTTAGTTGTCTTTTAGCATATCTTCTAGTTTCTTGTTTTATTTTATTTATCATTTCTTCTTTACTTATTTTATTTTCTAAATATTCAACAACCTCTTTGTATCCAAGTCCTTGCATTGCAGTTGGAAATTTTGAATATTTGTCATAGATGTATTTAACTTCATCTATTAAACCTTGTTCAATCATAATGTCTACTCTCTTATTTATTCTATTATATAATTCTTCTCTATCCCAATTTAATGCAAAAACTTTATAATCATATTCTACTTCATTTTTTCTAGATTCTATTTCTTGCTGAGTTTTATTTTTTCCTGTAGAATGATAAATCTCTAAAATTCTTAATATTCTTTTTTTATCATTTTTACTTATTTTTTTTATCGCTTCTGAATCAATTTTTTCAGCTTCTTCATATAATTTTTCTAATCCTTCGGTTTCAGCTCTTTTTTCTAATTCTTTTCTATATTTCTCATCAAACTTAATATCTTGATATTCTATTTCATAAATCAAACTATCAACATATAAACCTGTGCCTCCAACTATAATTGGTGTTTTTCCATTTTGAATAATCTGTTTTATTGCTTTTTTAGCATCTCTTTTATAATCAGCCACACTATATCTTTCATCTGGTGAAACAAAATCTATTAGATAATGTTTTATACCTTTCATTTCTTCAACACTTGGTTTAGCTGTTCCTATATTCATATCTTTATAGATTTGCATTGAATCACATGAAATTATTTCACCATTTATCCTTTTTGCAAGCTCAATTGATAATGCTGTTTTTCCTGAAGCTGTAGGTCCACATATTACAATTACTTTATCTTTCTGCATTACTTCCTCCACTTATTTTGAATTAAATATTTTTAAAATACCTACTTGTGTATTTTTCATATAGTTACACTCAAATAGCATAAATCCAACAAATATTATAGATATGCTCAACATCTTTATCGCAAATTCTTGTTTATCTATTGTTCCTTCATGTATTTTATCTAATTGCTTAGATATATAAGGAATCATAATTAAATAATTTACACCTGTAAATATCGCAACAATAATATTTTTCACATCTTTTTCCATACTTGAATTCATATATTTTATAGAATATTTCGATATTGAGAAAATAGCTAATGTTATAATATATATTAAAATAAATCCTATAGTAATTACTGCAATTTTTTTACTTTTTTCTATTTCTCCTAAATTTTTCCATGTCCATATTATTGAAATTACGTATATAACTATTGTTATTAATATAAAAAATACCATATTTATCTTCCTTCCTATTTTCTAGCAAATTTTCTTTCTATATCATATTTTGTCATTTTTATTACTGTTGGTCTTCCATGAGGACATGTGAATGGATTTGGTAATTCAAAAAGTTGATCCATTAATTTTTCTACCTCTTCTACTGTTAGTGCCATATTTGCCTTCACAGCTGCTTTGCAAGCAACTGTTGCAATGAATTTTTCTTCTTTTTCTTGTTTAGCTGTTCTTGCAACTGTATTTATTTCATCTAATGTTTCAAGAAATAATTCTTTAGTATCTAAATCTACACAAACTGTTGGTACTCCAGTTAACTTTATCGTATTATCCCCAAATTCCTCTAAAGTAAATCCTGCTTTTTCAAATAATTGCATATTTTCATTTGCTATATCCATTTCCTTATGTGTTAATGTTATTATATCTGGTAATAACAACATTTGAGAATCTTTCTGTTCATCACTATAATAATTTCTCTTAACCCTTTCATACATAATCCTTTCATGTGCCGCATGTTGATCTAATATGTACATTTCTTTACCAATTTCTAATATTATATATGTTTTAAAAACAATTCCAATAAATTTATATACCGGTTTTTTCAATTCTTCTACATTTTCAAACATCGAAACATTATCTTTTACAATATCAATTGCATCTGTTTCTTCTTTTTTCTCTTGTTTTTCTTGAATAGGTGATATTCCAAATGTTTCTGTATACATTTGATTAAAATCCTTTGGTTCATTTTCATTTTTTTCTTTTTCTTGTATATCTTCTATTCCTTTTTCTTCTAATTCATATTTAACTTCTGGTTCTTTTAATTCTAAATTTGAACTTATTTCAGCGATTTTGTCTTTATTTTCAGTATCTTTTTCTTGAACCTGTCCATTCATTTCTTGAACTATTTTTTCTTTAATTTGATTTAATTTTTCTAAAACATTTGAAGAATCTACTTTTTCCATTTCATTTGTTGGATTTATTGTTTTTATTTCTTGTGTATGCTCATTTTTTTGATTATAGATATCCTCTATTATATTAGTTTTTATTTTACTTTCTTCATTAGTGTATTTTTCGATTTGTTTTTCATTTTGCTTTCTAAATGCAAACAATTCACCTTGTTTTTGTTCATCACCTGAATTTGCAATAAGTTCTCCTTTCAATAAAGTATCTTTTATTGCATGATAAATTGATTGAAATACTTTACTCTCTTCTTGAAATCTGACTTCCAATTTTGCTGGATGAACATTAACATCAACACTAGCAGGATTTATTTCTAAATTTAGAACTACAAAACCAAATTTTCCAATTGGAATTAATCCTTTATATGCCTGTTCTGTTGCTGCTGTTAGTGTTTTATCTTTTATATATCTTTTATTAACAAAAAATAATTGATTTGAACGATTTGATCTGGCTATCTCTGGTTTTCCTATAACTCCTGTAACTTTTATATCTTCATAATTATAAGAAACTTCCATAACTCCATTTGCAACATCTTTTCCATAAATACTATATATAACATCTTTTATGTTTCCATTACCATTTGTTTGTATCACTGTTTTTCCTGTATTTATTAATTTTATAGCTATATTTGGATTTACTAAAGCAATTCTTGTCACAACATCCTCTATATATCCTGACTCAGTATAATCCTTTTTTAAAAATTTGTATCTAACAGGTGTATTAAAAAATAAATTCTTAACTGTAATAGTTGTTCCTGTTCTACACCCTGCTTCTTCCTTTTCTAGTACATCACCTGCTTCTACAACAACTTTATACCCTATTTCCTGTTCCTGTGTTTTAGAAATCATTTCTACATTTGCAATTGCTGCAATACTTGCTAAAGCTTCTCCTCTAAACCCCATAGATGTTACTGTATCTAAATCTTCTGCTGATCTAATTTTACTTGTTGCATGTCTTTCAAAAGCTATTTCTAAATCATCTTTTGCAATTCCTTTTCCATTATCAGTTACTTTTATAAAAGAAATCCCACCATTTTTTATTTCTACAGTAACATTTGTAGCTCCTGCATCAATTGAATTTTCCACCATTTCTTTTATTACAGATGCTGGTCTTTCTATAACTTCACCAGCAGCTATTTTATTAATAGTCAATTCATCCAATAAAACTATATTCCCCATATATATTCTCCTTATATAAAAACTAATTTATCAAACATATTATATCACTACTTATTAAAATTTGTATAGTTTTTTTTAAAATTTTTAAAAGGAACTTAGCATTTTACTAAATTCCTTTTCCTTCATTTTATTTTTCCTCTTTTTCTTTTTCAATTTTCAATTTATTTTCAAATTCATTTGTTAATCCTAAAAGCATTAATAAATATACTATAATAACCATAGGCATAGTAACCCTTCCAACTGGAATTCTTGTAATAGCTATAATACTTAATAAAATTACTTGAGATAAAATCAAACTTATAATAGTAGTTAATAATGTTTTAGGAATTCCAAGTTTGTAATATCTTACAGTAAAATATACTAATATAATTATTGTTGCAATACTAAATGGTAATATATATGGTTTTAATAAATCTCTTCCTCTTGTATTTGGTATTGATTTAATTTCTATATCTTCTGCAACTAGTTCTGTTTCATATTTTTCATTAATTTTATTTACTATTTCTTCTTTTTGTTCTTCTGAAATATCTTTAGCTACTATTCCTATTGTATCTTCATATATTTCTATTTTTTGAATTAAAACAGGTGTACCTGACATCACTTCTTCTACTATATTTTTTATATCAGATACTTCAAAACTTTTTTCTATATATAATTCTATCCTTTGAGTTTCTTGATATCGTAAATCATAATTTAAACCGATTGTTGCTGTTACAATAATTCCTACAATAATTATAATCGCAATTATAAGTATAAATATTTTTTGTTTTTGATTTATTTTCTTCATTATAAATTCCTCCTATTATTTACTAGCATTTATTTTTAATAAATTATTTGTTATAACCAAATTATAAATAGCTATTACTACTATTCCCCAAAATGCAACCATTCCAAAGCTACTTATAGGAGCCCATTTTATAAAACAAAATGTAATAACTGCAATTAATATTGGAACTATCTTTATAGCAAATTCTTTATAAGTTTCTTTAATTATATTATTTACAGTTTCTTTTTCAGTTTTATTATTTAATTTAGATAATAAAATATTTGTAAATATATAATTTAATATCATTATTAATATTATTCCAACTATTCCTTCTAATGATAAAACAACATTAGCATACCTAATTAATATTAAAAATAAAGAAATCAAACCTATATAAGATATTGCACTTAAAGCTCCGTTAAATTTAAATCTTAATACTAAAATAATTAATGCAATAACAGCTACTCCTGCTATAATCCATTTTACAATTTTCAAATTATCTTTTGTTATATCAGATAATATATATTGATTTCCTTCAACTTCGTATTTTACAGGAATACTTCCAGTATTTAATATAGTTGCCATATTTGATGCTTGTTCAATATAACTATTTAATGTTTTTTTATCTGTTGAGCTATTTCCAACTGATAATTGTAATTTTCCTGTTGTTATAGGTTCATCAAAACTTGTTGACATTATTGTTTCATCATCAATTTTCATAGTTATTGTTTTTTCTTTTGTTTCATCTGTTTCTTCATCTGCTTGTTCAGTTTCTTCTGTATTTTCAGTTTGTTCCTCATCTGTTTGATCAGTTTCTTCTGTATTTTCTGCTTCTTCATCTGCTTTCAAATATGTATTACTTATATCTTCTAATTTATTTGCTCCATCTTTTGTAAATTCAATATTCAAATAAACCGTAGTTCCTGATGAAGTTGTTCCTGATGAATTTGAACCATACATAACATTTACTAATTTTATATCATCATTATCCATCAAAACTTCTTCTGTATCAGTATCTATAATTTCAAATTTACCTATTGTTACTATATTACTTATTATATTATCTGTATTATCATTTTCTGGAATTTCAATCACAATTTTTCCTGTTTGTTCATCAAGTTTTATTGTATAATTGTCCACATTTAATTTTTTTAGTCTGTTTTCAATTATTTTTTTTGATTTTTTATAATTTTCTTCATTATTTATTTCTTCATCATTTTCAGTCTCTTCATCATTTTCAGTTTCTTCATCTACTTGTTCAGTTTCTTCATTTTCAGTTTCTTCATCTACTTGTTCAGTTTCTTCATTTTCAGTTTCTGTTTCTTCATCGTTTACAGTTTCTTCATTTTCTGTTTCTTCACTTTCTTCTGCAACATTTAGTATAACCTCTCTCGCACCCTTTAAATCCATAGAATAAGAATATTCTTTAACCTTATTTTCCATTCTATTTTGTATAGGCATATAAATACCAAATATTGCAACTAATGCAATTAACACACTTACTAATGTTATTGTTAATATTTTTACTTTTTTCATCAATCTTTCCTCCAATATAATATTTTTGCTTTAATGATTGTATATTAAAATTAAAAAAATATCAACTATTTTTTATAAATTATTTTTATCTCTTTTTGAATTTTTTATATCTTAAATAATTTCATGTATTTCTTTTTCTGATAAACCTGTTATCTCCTCTATTTCTTCAATTTTCATATTCTTTTTTATCATTTTTTTAGCTGTTTCTATTATTCCTTCTTTTATTCCTTCTTGTATTCCTTCTTGTATCTTTCTTTTTATATCTTTTTCTTTTTTTGCTAACTCTCCTTCTTTCTCACTTAACTTTCCTTCTTTCTCTATTAACTCATCTTCTTTTTGAAACATATGTATAA
>CAMNPT010000014.1 GCA_946548575.1 uncultured Clostridium sp.
TAATTTTGAACGTGAGAGAGGCTCAAGATAATAATTTATAATTTATTTTTGAACGACATGAACGATTAAAGAAAAAAATAAGGACACATACCCTAGCTAAAAAGCTAAGGAGTTGCCCCTAATCCTCTTTTGTTGGTATTCTTATAACTACTTCTGTTCCTTGTCCTACAATACTTTTTATATCTATAGTTCCACCATTTTTATCAAGAATTTCCTTTGCTATTGAAAGACCTAAACCTGTTCCACCCATTTCTCTTGTTCTTGCTTTATCCACACGATAAAATCTTTCAAATATTCTTGTTAAGTCTTCCTCTGGTATACCTATTCCATTGTCAAAAACTTTTATATATGCATCATTATATACAAATCCTACATATATTTTTATTTCACCACCATCTTTTGTATACTTTATACTATTTGTTAATATATTTAATACTACTCTTTCTATATCATATTTATCTGCATACACTGGTGGCACATCTGCCGTTACAAAACAATCTACTTTGTGATTTTTCTTTTTTATTTCTATTGCTAATTTATCTTGACATTTTTTCACTAATTCGCCTAAATCAAATGTTTCTTTTTGAGTATTTTTTCTATTACTATCATAACGTGAAAGTGTTAATAAATCAGTAACTAATTTTGCCATTCTTCTTGCTTCTGATGCAATTACATTTAAAAATTTACTTTGTGTATCTTTATCATATTCTCCTTCTAACAATGTATCTGCATACCCCATAATTGATGTAATTGGTGTTTTTAATTCATGTGATACATCTGCAACAAACTCTTTCTGCATATTATCTAATTTAACATGTTCTGTAATATCTTGTATAACTGCAATTACCCCATCTGGTCTATCTGAATCATTTTTAAATGGTGCAAAAAATACATTTACATATCTATCATCTACTTGAATTCTTTGCTCTGTAGATGTCCAGTTTTCTAGATAAATTATTTTTTCCATATTTATATTTAAATTGAATTTTTTAAATATATCATCAAATGTATTATCTTCTGGTCTAATACTTAAAAATTTCTTAGCAGCTGGATTTATTAAAATTATATCTCCTGACATATTAAACGCTATTATCCCATCAGTCATATGCAATAATATTGTTTCTAATTGATTTTTTTGTTTTGTATCATCTTCTGCCATTTTTTCAGCACTTTTAATAAGTTTATTCATTGGATATATAACAAACTTTGAAAGAACCATAGCAATTATAATCGCTACAAAAGTATAAATTATACCTGAAACTCCTAATAATATTTTTGTTGTATTATTTAATTCATTTACACTTTCTATAACTTGTCCTATTCCGGGCTATTTGACTTTCTTGAATTTGTGCATTTAACCCATTTAAAGACATAATAAAATATGTTCCAAGCCCTCCTATTAATACAATACCTATTACAAAAAATATTAATATAATTCTAAATTGTATATTCTTAAACATTTTATTACCCCTATTTTACTAATTTTATTATTTCTTTATAAATTTTTTCTTCTGCATCTACACTAGAAACTTTTAACGCATTTTGTCCCATTTTTTCCATTTTCTCTTTATTTGATACAATTTCCTCTATGGTATTATTTAAATTATTTTCATTAATATCATCATTTAATATTATTTTTGCAGCACCAACTTTTTCTAAAACTTTTGCGTTATATAGTTGATGATTATGACTAACATTTGGCAGTGGTACTAATATTGAAGGCTTTCCTAAATTTGATATTTCTGTAATTGTCATTGCACCACTTCTTGCAACTATAACATCTACAACATTCATTAATTCTTCCATATTATAAATATATGGTAAAACTTTTATATTTTCTATATTATTAATATTTATTTTTTCTGTTTCTAATTTTTCTTTTATAATATCATATTGTTTTGGACCTGTTGCCCAAATTATTTGATAATTTGTATTAAGTTTTTTCTTAATTATTTCTATTATTGTTTCATTGATTTTTTTTGCCCCTTGACTACCTCCAAAAATAAGAACAATTGGTTTTTTATTATTAAGTCCTGCATCTTTTATTATTTTGTCCCTTTCTTCACTTTTGTAAACAATTTTCTTCATCTTTATTGGTGTGCCAGTAAATACAACATTTTTCGCATTTTTTATTTTTGGAATTGCATCTTTAAATGATACTAAAATTGTATCAGTTTTTTTTGCTAATAATTTTATTGCTTTTCCTGGGAAAGCATTACTTTCATGCAATAATGTTGGAATTTTTAATTTATGAGCTGAAGATATTGTAGCACCACAAATATATCCACCTGTTCCAATAACAATATCAGGCTTAAATTCTTCTATTATTTTTTTTGCCTCTCCATATCCTTTTAATGTTTTAAACATTTTATTAATATTTTCGATTGAGATTTTTTTACTTAATCCATAAGCATTAATAGTTTTTAATTTATAACCCGCTCTTGGAACTAAATCATTTTCTAATCCTCTTGTTGTTCCAATAAACATTATTTTTGAATTTGGTTCTTCTTTTTTAATTTTATTTGCAATTGCTAGACCTGGATTAATATGTCCAGCTGTTCCTGCTGCTGCAATAATAACTCTCATTTTATTCCTCCTTTGAGGGATTTGGGGACGTTCTTTCTTTCCCTAAAACAGGGAAAAAAAGAACGTCCCTTAATCCCTCGCACTTGCTCTTGAAATATTTAGCAATACTCCCATCTCACACAGTAAAATAAATAAAGCTGTTCCACCGATAACTAAAAAATGGTAGTGGCATTCCTGTTGCTGGCATAGAAGATGTTACAACTGCGACATTTATAATTACTTGTATTGCCACTAAAGCTGTAATTCCAACTGCTACTAAACTTCCAAATAGATCTGGGGCTTTCATAGCAATTAGTACTCCTCTCCAAATAAAAATTGCAAATAATATTAATACTGCTGCACAACCTATAAATCCTAGTTCTTCTCCTAATATTGAAAAAATAAAATCGTTATGTGGTTCTGGTATGTATAAAAATTTTTGTTTACTTTCTCCGCAAACCTGCTCCAAATAATCCTCCTGATCCTATTGCATATAAACTTTGAATTACCTGCCATCCAGTATCTGTTGCATCTTGCCAAGGGTCTAAAAATGTTACTACTCTTTGTAATCTATATGGTGATTTTATTATTAATAATATTATTGCTGGAACTCCAATTGTGCTTCCTGTTGCTAAAAAGTACCAGAATTTACATCCTGCTACAATCATCATTATTGAACATATTCCGATAATTACTATAGAAGCACTAAAATGTGGTTGTAATAATAATAGTCCAATTATAGGTGCTAGGAAACATATATGTTTTATAAATCCCTTTCCATACTTTCCTAATTCATCTCTATTTTTTACTAAAATGCCTGCATAGAAAATTATCATTAAAAATTTTACTAATTCTGATGGTTGAAAAGATAATGTTTCTGTAACATAAATCCATCTTTTTGCTCCATTTACTGTCCTTCCTGCAATTAGTACTAATCCTAATAACAATAATGATAATACCCATGCATGCTTATAAAATTTTTTATAAAATCTATAGTCTATTTTAGAAATGAATAACATAGCTATTATTCCTAAAATTGCAAATATCAATTGTTTTGAAAAAAATGCATAGCTATTTCCGCTTTCTGCAAGTGCAGAAGGTGAGCTAGCTGAAAGAACCATTATTAGTCCTAATGATAATAATAGCAATACTGTTATTAATAAGGTAAAGTCAACTGGATTATTTAAAAAGCTTGAAAAATTCTTTACATTTTTATTTTTCTTTTTTGCCATTTAACTACTTCCTTCCTTATATTATTTTTAGTCCTATTATACAGCAAACTAGTGTAATAATACTAAAAACAATAACTACTTTGCTTTCTTTCCATCCAGATAATTCAAAATGATGATGCAATGGTGCCATTTTTAGTATCCTATTCCCTGTTTTCTTAAAATATGCTACTTGTAAAATAACTGATAATGTTTCCACTACTGGTATAATTGCAATTATTATTAGTAATAATGGCATTTTTAAATAAAGAGCTATTGCTGAAATAACACCTCCGTAGTAATAATGAACCTGTATCTCCCATAAAAACCTTTGCTGGATGTAAATTGAACATTAAAAAACCTAATGTAGCTCCTATTGTAATACTTCCAAGTAAAGATATTTCTATTAAACCTTTCATGTTACCTATTATTGTTAAACATGTAATGATTATTGCACATACACTAGATGATAATCCATCTATTCCATCTGTTAAATTTACTGCATTTGTTGTTCCTAAAATTACTACTATAACAAATGGTATATATAAATATACTGGTAACATTAAATATTGCTTTAATATTGGTATATATGTATCAGTTCCTATTTTTACTCCATATACTAAATAAACTACATATATTGTTGATATTATTAATAAACCTAGCATTTTGTAACTTGGTTTTAAACCTTTAGTATTTTTTAATACAAGTTTTTTAAAATCATCTATAAATCCTATTAAACCAAATCCTATTGTTAGTAATAAAATAGGAAGGAGTTTATTTCCTAAACTTATTTGTCCTATCATGTTAAGATAAATATAAGTACCAGTAACTACTAATATCATTGTTATAATCATTATAATTCCACCCATTGTAGGTGTTCCTTGTTTTTTTAAATGTGACTTAGGGCCATCATCTCTTTCTATTTGCCCAACTTTTAATTTTCTTAATATAGGTATAATTATTATCCCCAAAATAACGCTAATTACAAATGATATTATTAATATCGATGTTTCTAGTTTCAAATTTATCAAACCTTTCTTTTGTTTTATTTATTCATATTTTCTATTAAATCTCTTACTATAATTCTTTCATCATAAGGATGTTTTACACCATTTATTTCTTGATATGTTTCATGTCCTTTTCCTGCTAAAATTATAATATCTTTTTTTGTTGCCATTTTTATTGCTTGTTTTATTGCTTCTGTTCTATCTACTATTACAGAATATCTTCCTTTTGTCTTTTTTATTCCGTCTTCAATTTGTCTTACTATTTTTTCTGGGTCTTCTGTTCTTGGATTATCAGATGTAATAAAAGTATAATCAGCTATTCTTCCTGATATTTCTCCCATTATTGGTCTTTTTCCACTATCTCTATCTCCACCACAACCAAATACGTTAATAACTTTTCCTCTTGTATAACTTTTTACTGCCTGTAAAATATTTTGTAAGCTTTCTGGTGAATGTGCATAATCTATCATTATTGGAATTTCGAATTTGTTATCTACTAATTCTGATCTTCCTGGAACTCTTACTTCTAACAAGGCTTCCTTAATAATTTCAGGAGAGATTCCAAATTTTTGAGCTACAGAAATTGCTGCTAATGAGTTATATACACTAAATCTTCCTGGTATACATGTTTTTACTCTTTCATTTTTATCTGTAATTTTAACTCTAAAGTCCACATAAGAATTTGTAATTGTAATATCTTTTGCTAACAAATTTGCATAATTATCAATTCCATAAGTTACTATATTACTATCTGGAAATAGTCTTGGAATTTTTGCTGAATGTAAATCATCACCATTTACAATTCCTGTTTTACACATTTCAAATAATTTTAATTTTGAGTTGTAATAATCTTGCATATCTGGGTGTTCGTTTGGACTAATATGATCTTCTGAAAAGTTTGTAAATAAAACTATATCAAAATCACATCCAGCAACTCTATGTAATTTTAAACTTTGTGATGAAACCTCCATTACACAAACTTCTACACCATCTTCTACCATTTTGCTGAATATTTGTTGTAATTCTAAACTTTCTGGAGTTGTTCTATCACTATCTTTTAATTTTTTACCATTACTATATACCGCAATTGTACCTACTAATCCTACTTTTTTTCCTGATTTTTCTAGAATTTCTTTAATCATAAAAGTAGTAGTAGTTTTTCCTTTTGTTCCTGTAACTCCGATTAATTTAAATTTCTTGCTTGGATTTCCATAAAAATTACAAGAAATTATAGCTAAAGCTTCTCTTGTATCTTTTGCCATAACAACAGTTATATCTTCTGGTATTTTAAAGGATTTTAAATCACATCCTTCTTCTATAACTATTGCTTTAGCTCCTGATTCTATTGCATTTTCTATATATTTATGTCCATCAGAGGTAAATCCTTTTATTGCTACAAATATGTATCCTTCTTTTATTTGTTTTGAATCTCTTTCAACACCTGTTATTTCAATGTCTAAATTTCCTTTTGCTTTAAGTTCCTCTAATCCCACTAATAATTCTTTTAATCTCATTTTTTAATCTCCTTCGATTATAATATAAAACTGATAACAAAGTCTTGTTTTCAGTTGTCATCATTATATAACTAAATTTAAGATTTGTATAGAGTTTTTTATAAATTAATATAGATTTTACTTCCTTTGTTAACAGTTATACCTGCTTTTGGAGTCTGGTCTTTTACAACAATATTTTCTTTATCTAATTCTTCTGTTTGATTTTCAATTACTAATTCAAGTTCAGTTTCCTTCATTATTTTTTCCGCTTCTTTTATGCTTTTTCCAACTATATCTGGAGTTTGTATTTGTTCTACTTGTTCAATTTCTTCTTGATTTCCTTGAGATACTTGTAAATATGGCAATATTTCACTAAATACTTGCCCTCCTACTGGTGCTGCTACACCACCTCCTTGGTGTATTTTGTCGCTACAATTTTATAAACTTATTGCTTTGTTTACTTCAGCAATCTGCTTAATTATTCTATCTTGTTCATCTATAAATTTGAAATGAATAGTTATTTTTTTATTTTCGTGTACTTCTATATAATCTACTAATTCTGTTATAATATCTCTATCTAGTTCAGTTATATTTTTATATTTTTTAAAATTTTCCATCCATTTGCTATTAGTATTTATGATTTCTTTTTTCTTCAGTTTCTGATTCTCCAAATTTTCAATTATATTCTTTATATTATTAATATCTTGTTCATATTTTTTCTTATATTCTAAATATTCTTCTCTTGTTATATCTTCATTTTTCCAATCCTCATATAAACATCTCTTTAAATTACTTATCTTTTCTATTTCTAATTCCTTTGATCTTTTTATATTTTCTATATTCTGATTTACTAATTTCTTTGTAGTTGATTTATTAATTTGATTCAACAATTCTTCAGTATCAACAAGATATTCAATATGAAATTTAATTGCTTCTAATACAGATTGTTCTAATTCTTCCACTTTTAGAGTATGTTTTGTGCATAACTTATTTGATTTTTTTCTATATGTACCACAAATATAATATTCATAAATTGTACCTTTACTATTTTTACAATATTTTTTATGCATTGCACGTCCACAATCGCTACACTTCAATATACCTGCCCAAATACTTAATGTCCCATTATGTTGCACTCTAGTATCTACTTGTCTTAATTTTTGTGCCTTTTCAAATATCTCTTTATTTATGATTGGTTCATGCATATTTTCTACAGTAATCCATTCATCTTCAGGTACTTGTTCAATTTTATGTACTTTATAACTTTTTACTCTTCTTTTGCCTTGTGTTACATTTCCTATATAAATATCATTCTTTAAAATATTTCTAATAGTAGATGGTCCCCAACTATAATCATCTTGCTTCATTTTTACATTTATATAATTTTGATTTAATTTTTTTCTTTTATAACCTGTTGGATTTAAAACTCCCATATCATTTAATCTATGGCATATTGCTAAATTTCCAAGTCCTTCATTTACCTTCCATTCAAAAATTTTTCTTACAATTTCAGCTGATTCTTTATCAATTATTAACTTATGATTATCTTCTGGATTTTTTACATAGCCATAAGCTGGAAATGCTCCTACAAATTCTCCGTTTTCTTTTTCTTCCATTTAATGATGTTCGTATTTTTATTGATGTATCTCTTGCATATTCATCATTTATTAAATTTTTAAATGGTACTAGAATTGTATTTGTGCTAGCTGGATTTTTAAAACTATCTACAACATCATTTATTGCTATAAATCTAATGTTGAATAGTGGAAAAATTTGCTCTATATAATTTCCAACTTCTATGTAGTTCCTTCCAAGCCTTGATAGGTCTTTTACAAGAACACAGTTAATATTTCCTTTTCTCATATCTTCTAATAATCTTTGAAAACCTGGCCTATTAAAGTCTGTTCCCGTATATCCATCATCTACATAGGTATCATAAACAGTCAAATCATCATGTTCTTCAATAAATTCATTTAATAGTGCTTTTTGACTTGTTATACTATTACTTTCCTGCTTGTCTTCTCCATTATCACTATCTTCTTGTGAAAGTCTTATATATTCAGCTACTAACCAAATTTTATTTCCTTTTGTATTTGAATTATCTGAAGAATATTTTGATTTCCTTCCAGCCAATTTTATCCCTCCGCTCTATATAAAGTATAACGTGTCCCACTTAATATTTCAGCCCATTTTGTTCTTTTTATTTAAAATATTTAACATAAATTCATCTATCTTTTTGTTATTATTAGAATATTTTATTTCTACAAGCATATTTCCTACCTGTAATTGATATGGTTCTTTTATATTAACAATACATTTAGATTTTTGTTTATTCAAAATCATCTCTCCTAGTTTTTGATATTTAAGTTTATTAGATAAAAATAAATTTATTCCTCTATAATGTATAAACAGCAAAAAACTAGAAATTAGTTTCTACTAACTTCTAGCTTAATAATTTATATTATATATTAATTTGTTCTAATGTAATTGGTCCTTGTCTGATAATTTTTATTGTTTCTGAAGTACAATCTATAATTGTACTTGCTTTACCAAATGAAACCTCTCCTTCCATAATTCCATCCAATGTTGGACATGATTTTTCAATTTCATCTAATGTATTGCATGTAGGCTTTCCACTTTTATTTGCACTACTCATAAAAATCGGACTTCCAGTTTTTCTTATTATCTCTTCTAAAGCTTTTGAAGTTGCCATTCTTACAGCAATTGTATCTCCACCATTATTAACATATTCAGGTACTTCTGGCCTTTTTCTTAAAATTAAGGTTATAGGTCCTGGCATATAATTATGGATTAACTTATCTGCTTTTTCATTAACTATAGCTATACTTTTTATCTGTTCTTCATCTGCACACATAATAGGCAATAATTTAGAAACAGGTCTATCTTTAATTTTCATTAAATTATTATATGCTTTTATTGAATTCATACGTGCACATATACCATATACAGTATCAGTAGGAACACTAATCACTCCATCTCTTTTTAGTATTTCTGCTAGTTCATCTGTTTCGCTTTGTTTATATCTTTTTATAAATATCACTCACTTTCTTTTTTATTAATCTCATAAACTTAGAAAAGTTTACTATAAATACCTATTTATAGTATATTATAATTTTTATTTTTTGTCTAATTATTTGTTTTTTGTAATTATTACTTGAATTATATAAAATTTCATATTATAATATTATTAACTTACTAATGATGGAGGAGTCTGATTATGGATATAAACTTATTAGATTATGAACTTAAAAAACAAAATAATAATTTAAATGTTTTACAAGAATGTTTAAAAAATATTAATAATGCAATCCAGAATACAGATTATTTTGATAATTCAAAAGATATTAGTGGACTATTAAAAGATGTCCAAAGAAATTTAGATAATTGTAGAAATAATATTAGTAATTTAGAAACATTAAAAAAACATCATTCTGATTTAGAAAATAATTCAGATGAAATAGAAACTAAAAATTATAATGAATTATCAAATGCTTATTATAATACAATTAAAACAACTACTGATAATTTCAATAATTTTTTATTAAAATATGTTAAAAGTACTTCATTTTTAATTGATAAAAAATATGAAATATCTAATACTAAAATTGAAAACAATTCAAATGAAACTATACAACCTCAAGCAAATAAACCAAAATTGGGTGTTCCTGTTTATTCTAATTTTGAATTTACTGCTGATAAAAATTTTATTGAAAATTTAATAAAAAAATCTAAAGAAACACACAATTTTACAATTAATACTGATTTTAAGAAAAATGAGATTTTTAAAAAAGTTGAAAATGTGAATACTCATACCCCTCCTGTAGAACCCAATAATAATAATAATAATAATAATAATAATAATAATAATAATAATAACGAGTTAAAAGATAATAAAGTTTTATTAATTTCAGAAAGAAAAAATAAAATATTTTTACCATATAAAATTGATGAATTAAATAATATATTAGAACATAGTAAAAATTTTAAAAATATACAAGATATTATTAATAAAAAATTCACTATACCTCTTGATAAACATAAAAATAGTACAATCTCTAGGTTTAAAGAAACTTATAATTTTATGAGAAAAAGAGAAAAAGCATCTATTACAGATAGTTTAGATTTGGCATTAGAGCTTGCTTTTAATTATAAGCTTAATCCAGCTGTAATTCTTGCTTGTAAAAACCTAGAAGAATTAGATACTTACCTAGATTGTTTAGAATTAGATGAACTTGAAAAATTTAATTATTTTGAAGTTAAATATGAATTTTTACCAACAAAAAGATAGAGAAGCAAAAATTGCTTCTCTTTTATTATTGTATTGCTTTAAAATACATACTATATTCAACTTCTACAGAATCTCCTGGCATATATTTTTTATTTGTTGATGTTTCTATATAGTATTTTACATTTCCTTTTGGTAAAATATATGTGCTACCTTCTCTACATAAGAATTTATTTACATTATATTTATTTACATTATCTAAAGATGTTGTCATCATAAAATATGGTTTTCCCATTTTAGTTATAGGCTTTAAAGTTCTTGGTGCTATTGAATCTGCTATTTGATTAACACTTGTATATTTACCTTCTGTATTTGCTGTGTTTCTTAAACAAGCACCTTTAAATATATATTCTGGCATATTAAAGTCTTTTGCTTCTAGTTGTTTTCCTGAACATACTTCGTCCCATCTTTTATATATTGCATTTTCATCAAACATATATAAATAATTCACATTTTGACTAAATGTATCTGTTGTAATTAAATCATTTGCTATTACATTATAATATGTTGTTGACATTACATCATAGTAATATATTTCTTCTTGTATATTTTCAATGTTTGTAGTTGTTATTATTTTTAGTTTTCCATCTTCTATTTTATATACTCTGCTTCCTATACCAAACTGATCCTCTTTAAAAACATCTACATACTCTTTTTTATCTACATCAAATAAACAATGCTCCATAAATGCTTTTATAATAGTTCCATCATCAAATGTTATTTTTAAATAACCAAAACCTTTATATTTCTTTTCTATCCATATTGGATAAACATTTGTTATTCCACCATTTATATGATCATATACAGCCAATAAATCTGTATATCTAATATCTTCTATATTTTTATATTTTCCATCTGCTAAAAGTATCTTTGTTCCTTCTACTAAGCAACTACCTGAAGCTCTTGCTGTAACTACAATGTCTCCTGTGATTGGTTGGTTTATTTTTAAATTTCCATCATTTGTAAATGTATAATCAGTATTATTTGTTAAGGTATTTCCTCCCATAGTTACACCAGTAACCGAACAAGAAGTATAGTTACCAGTAGGAGTCAACTCTGTTTCATAATCAGTAAATCTATATGCTTTTTCTGTTGAATTGTTTGATTTATTTAAAGTTCCATTTGTTACTTTAAATGTTACCTTAAATTCCCATTGCGCTTCAAAATCTGCACTTCTACATGCATGTCCTGGAGTCGTTTTCGCATCTTGAATTTCTCTTGCAGTCGCTGTGTTTCCTGTTGTATCTTTTCCATATACAATAAAATAATATGTTCCATCAGCAAGATTTTCTATTGTTTTGCTCTTACCCTCATCACTTTTAACTGATACTGAAGTCATTGCTGTATAATTATTATCGTCATTCTTTTTATATGGAATAATTGTATATCCATTTAATGCTCCATCTCCTGAATTGTCTGATGCTTTCCAAGAAACAAGTAGTTGATTATTAACATCGTTATATTCTACTGTTACATCACTTATAGTTGGTGCAACTGTATCTGTCTCTCCGTTTGTATCTACTCTAACTTTAGCATTTCCAGCATTTACCCCACTTTCTCCTGTAGGGACAATTAAAATTTTTACATTTTCTATTTCTGAATTAAATTCAAACTCTCCATTTGCTTTTTTTAGGTAAAAAGTAAAATCTTGTCCTGCATTATTTGCACTTATTTCATATTGATGATTTTGAAGCCCTTGTGAATCTACAACAACATATTTATCTGTATCTGCTACTGTAATTGTAAATGTTTTTGCTTCATCATATGTACTCATTACATTTACAGTAAACTCAGCTGTTTGATTTGTTCCTGTTAAATCTCCTATAGTATTTGTTACTGAGCCCATCAACCTTCCTACTGTATCTTCTTTTAAGTTTGGTGTAAATTCACCATTAACTTCATATGTACCTGAATTGTTTATATCTGGATTTGAAAATGTAATTTTAGCTGTTATTACTTTTTCTGTGTTAGAATCTATACTTTCCCCTTTATCAATTCCTGTTATTTCGATATCTAAAAGGTTAGCATATGTTCTTCCATCTTTAGTAACTGTAAGTGTATAATCTGGCATATTATATAAAAAATCGTAAGAGCTTTCATTTGCAATTGTAATTTCATAAATTGCATAATATTCTGTACTTAATTCACTGTCTGTTGTATCGAAACTTAAATTAAAGTCTGTAATTCCTGAATCTGTAAACACAGGATCTGGACTAACTGTTGCATTTTCTGTTTTACTACTTACAACTACACTTTTTATATATACTTTGCCATCTGGTTTAAGCAAAGCTGTTCCATTTATATTTAACATTTTATTATAAACAGCAAACCCTACCGTCATAAACGTTAGGGCAACTATAAACAATATAATTACAATTATAAAACTTTTATTTTTTGTGTTTTTCATGATTATTTATTTCCTCTTTAACAATAGTATACATATAACATGTATTTCCTTTTATTATGAAATATTTAGATTCATCATTTCCATACAAAAAGTTTATTGGTTCTCTTACACTTGCATATACATTGATTAAATCATCAAATGTTTCTACATCTATAATTGCAAAATCATTTGTATTCATATTTTTTACTTTTGTTATTAAATCTTCGTAATCTGCATTTAATTTTTTAATTCTATCTCTATAATTTAAATGATTATTTTTATGTGCTAAAAATACTGCATATCTAAACAAGTTGTGTACAAACATTACTACTACTATTACAAATAAAACTCTTGCTAGATTACGGTATGGTTCTACTTCTTGATTTTTTCTTACTATTTCTTTAGCATTATTATCACTTTGTGTTTCAATTTTTCCTTCTACTGCTTGTTTAGAAAGTGGTATTGTTAAACTTAATTCTGAATTTATATCCATATTTTCATTTGTACTATCTACTGTAACATTGCCTGTTACTTCCATATATACTTTTAATGTTGATTCTGTTTGAAGTCCATATTCTTTTATAAAACTATTTAGTAGGTCATTATATTTGTTGTAGTCAATTTTATTATTTACATTTATTTCGTGAGAATTTTTACTTTGTATATTATTTGTTTCTGCTGTTGTTAGTTCAAATTTTTTAGTCCAATAGTTTCCTATATCATTATTGTTTTTATCTGCTTTTATTTCTGCATATAATTTATAATTCAATGTTCCTGATACATTTTCATTAAAATAAATATTATATTTAAAATCACTATCTATATAATCTATTAAACTTGTAATATATGTTTTATCTTTCTCTAGATATGGTGTATCAAAGAAATTATTTGGTTTTAAGAAAACTCTATAATTAACTGAATTATTTTCTTTGTATGTATATGTAACATTTTCACATTTCTTAAATCCTACAGAGAAAAAGACAAATCCTAATACAAATAATATAATCAATGTTGCTATGAATCTTCTTTTTCTGATTCTATTCATTCTCACGTTTCTCACCTCCTAAACAGTTCATTTATCCATACTGTTGGGTATCCTATGTATTTTACTACTCTCCTAACCACTCCAAGTACTTCGTCTTCACTAACCATTTCTACATCGACAGCATTGTTTGCATCTCCTTTTGTGTAGAAATATAGCTTAGAAGAGACTTCTTTTGTTTTTACTATTCTATGTGCTACTAATATATTGTCTTTTTTAAATACTATTATGTCATCATTTTCTAAGTATTTATTGTCTATTTTTTCAAATATTATTGCATCTCCTCTTTCATAAATTGGTACCATTGAGTTTGATGCAATTGCAATCATTTGAAATTTAAATATTCCTGATACTAGTATAATTATTATTGTTAATAATATTATTACAGGTATTGTTATAAAACTTATATTTATTCCTGTTAATTTATCTTTCCATTTATTTTCTTCTTCTTTTGGTCTTAAGTATTTTACTAATACTACATATATTGTAAATGGCATTATTATACCTACTGCACTTTGCAAATAGTCTCCTAAGTTTGTCATTATTGGTAATATATAAATATATAAATTCATTATTAATTTATATGTTATTACTGGTCTAAAACCATAATTACTAACTAAATATGTAGATAAAAGTTCTTGTGCTATTATTGGCAATACTGTAACACATATAAATACAAATATATCGTAATTATTGTTTAAAGTAAAAATATTTGAAATTAGCAAAATATTAAATATTGCCATTAATAATGTTAAAATATATATTGCTTTTTTTTCTGTTGGATTGTTTTTAATTATTAAGTATCTTAGTCTTTCTGATATTATTGTTATAATAAGTGTTGGTATTAACCCTTCTAACCATATATAAGGATTTAGTGAAAATATTGTTTTTCCAAATCCCAATATTAATCCTAATAAAAATATTATTATAAAATAAAATATTATTACTGCAAGTAATATTCTTGTTGCTGAACCTCTAAAAAAGTTTGTGTCTCTTTTTTTCTTGTAGACTAGTCCTGCAATAAATAGTACTATTCCTAAACCTGTAATTGAAAGTAAATATTTTATAATATTGTTTTGTATAAAAAAGAGAAGAACACTTAAAAGTAATATAATACTTTCAAATTTATATATACTTTTTATTTCTTGTTTCATATTTTGTTTACTCCAATTAAAATGCAATAGTCGCTATTTTGCTATTTAGAAAATAGCGACTTAAATAAACTACTATGTAGCTGATTCATAATCTAAATTACCTGTAACTGTAACTGTTACATCTTTTTTTGGTAAATCATCAGCATCTGTTGGTTGCACATATGTTACTTTAACTTTTACAGGATGTGTTGTATTTTTAGGTAAACTTGTCTCTAGTCCTTCTGTTGTTGTTGAATAAGATGTACCATTATTATATGTAATTGTGTATGTGAAATATTTTTCTAAATCAGTACTAGTTACTGTTGCATTATCATTATCTTTAGCTGTTAATCCCATAGTTACTTTTTTTAGTATAGCATCCATTGAACCATCATTAATTACATTAATTGTTGCTTCATAAAAATCTCCTGGTTTTTCTAATGTTACAGTGAATTTAAAGTTTGTTTTGTCAATTGTAGGATTAGTTGCCGTAACTGACCCATCAGTTGGAGTAATACTATTTTCTACATAATGTACATTCCATGGGCTTCCCTTTACTGTTACAGTTCCATTAATATTTAATGTTTGTGTATACAACGCAAAACCTATTGTCATAAGCAATACTGCTACTATTAGTAATAACAACACTCCTCTTTCTTTTTTCTTTTTGTTTTCCATCGCCTATTCCTCCTTTTTTATATCTAATTTTATTTTACAAAATGCGACAATAAGAGTCAATATATAAATTATTACATTTGTATTACATTTATATTACAAATTTGTAAAAGCAGGAAATCTTTATTAAGATTTCCTGCTTTTCTTTATTTTTCTTTGTCTGTATTTTTTTTCTTTATAACATACATTAGAAAATAATAATAACAAAACTATTAATACAAAAAATATAGTTAATTTTGCTTGTAATATATTAAGTATTACTCCAAATTTTGATACCTTATTTACAACTTTTCCAATCACTTGTCCTTCTTCTATATGTTCATTATTTGGATATAAAGATTTATTAGATATAGTAACATATTCATTTTTTTCACCTTTTTTTATTATTTTATGAATTTTATCTATTCTTATTTTATCATTAACCTTATATGCTATTATATCATCAGTTTTTAAACTATCTTCTTTTACTTTTTTTACTACAGCTAAATCATTTTTATTTAATTCTTTTTCCATAGCATCACTTTTAATGCTAAATAAACTTACACCAAAAAATTCTACATAATCATTTTTAGTTATTTTTGTATTAATAAAATATATAATATTATATGCAATTCCTATTATCATCAATATATAAATTATCTTTAGTATTATCTTTTTTCTGTTTATATTTCTGATATATTTAATATTGTTTTTTATGGATTTCTTCAATTTTCTTTTCTCTCCTATTTTCTTTTTTCTCTTCTATTACAATTCTCCAGAAATATAAAAGTAAAAGCATAAATATGAAAATTAGAAATACGATTTGATTATTAAGTAAATTTATTATTTTTCCTATAAAAGGTATCCTAATAACTTCTTTTCCTAAAATTTTGTCATAAGTTATTCCATCTGTATCTTCTATTTTGTTGTTGTCTCCTTTTGTCATATAAACATTTTGATTTTCTTTTTTAACAATTCTGGTTATTCTATGAGTGATTTTACTTTCGCCTTTTTGATATGTTATTATATCATTTACTTTTAAGTTTTCTTCTTTTTCTTCTTTTTCAACAACTACATCACCTGATTTTAAATTTGGCTCCATACTATCTGTTGTTATTACATAAGCTTTGTAGTCTAAAATGCTTATTTGATCAATTCTATTCATTGCAGTTATTGATACCAAAACCATATTATAAATAACAATTGTTAATAAAATGTCTATAATTCTTCTTAAAATTCTTTCCATTCTTTTTCTATTTTCAATAGATTTTTTATCGTATTTCATAATTTTCCTTTCATTTATTACTTATTATTTTATAATTATATATTCATAAGCTTCGCCTACAAATACTCCATCATCATATAGTTTATATGTTAGTTTATATGTTCCTGTTACTAAATTTTGCTTAAAGTTGTAGTTTGTTGTTATAGAACTACTTGGATTATTTGAAATTAAATATTCGTTTTCTACTCCTGTTGGAGATATATTATTTGTAACATAATTTGCTAAATCAACTTTACTATATGTTTGTTCATATTCTTCATTATAATCTCTTCTATATAAACATACTGATATACTTGGTTTACTAAATTTAGAAGAATAATTTACTGTACTTGTTATACTGTTTGTTCCATTTTCATTGTTTCCTGTTTCTTTGTCTATTATTTTAGCTTGATCATTTGTTATTACTTTTAGTCCATAAGCATCATTTATTATTCTTATGTTTAAATCTATAGAATCTGATGCTTCTAGTCCATAATATATACCATCTGCTGAACCAAAAGATTCTATTCTTAATATGTAATCACCACTTGCCAATGTTGTATTATCTTGAGTATTAACTTTCATTTTTGATAATACTTTTGTTACTTTATCTGCTAAACATATTCTAGTTGTTCCATCAACTCTTGGATAATATTTTGTTCCATCTAATTCAAAGTTTATTCCAAGTAAACTGTCGTTTTGCATTCTGTTTCCATTACTATCATATAAACTTATTTTTATTCCAAGTTTTTTGTCAAAATATTGTGTATCATATATTGTTTTTGTATCTACTATTTTTTGTGTTAATTCTGTATCTACATTTAAATTAAATGTTGTACCTATATATACTGTTTCTGGATTTACTTCCGCTGAGTTTAATTTGATTTGTGCTCCTTGTCCAGCATATACAGAATATCTTATTACATCTCTTTGAATACCTAAAACTCCAATTAAAGTTTGTTCATCTGTATCTCTTAATTCCATTAAGAGTGTATTTTTGCTTATATCTGACTGAATATCTGTGTCTGCTAAATTTATTTGGAATATAAAGTTTTCATATACCAAATTATTTGTTGTATCATAATAACTATTTGCTGCCTGCTGTTCATTAAACATATCATTTTCGCTTCCCATTGCTATAAAATCTGATAGTTTATATTCAAATTTATTATTTTGTACATCACTTGCAGATACTATATAGTAATAATATTTTTGAGTTGCCATATCTAACATTGTTATTTTTGTATTAGCTGGAAGCGCATAAGGTAAGTCTGATGAATTTCTAGAAACTAATACCCTATGATATGTATCATAATCTTCATAATAATCACTTTCTGAAAATTTATTTAAAAATAGTGAATAATATGTTGAAAATGTACTTTTATTTGTTATAGATGTTTCTGTAGATGTAAATAGTCCGGAATTCTTGTCCAGGTGCAATAGCTGCTTCATAGAAAGAATCCTGGAATAATTGTGAACTTAATACTATATTTATATCTATTAATGATATTTTATAATTCAAGTCATCAATAGGTGTTTGTACTAATAGTCTTATTTTTACATCTCCTAATGCTTTCTTTTCACTTATGTTTTGTGAGTGATAAAAACAGAAGTTTAATGCTGGTGTATATGATGAACTATCTGATAGATATTCTTTTCTACCTGTATAGCTTCCTCCATCTTTAGTTAAAAAAGTTGTTGATGAATTTGTTCTCCATCCGTTATTTCCTGTTTTCATTGTTAAACCAAATACATTGTTTGCTTTATTTTCATCTGGTTCGATAGATTGTATTTGATTTGGATTAACTAAAGAAATTCCTTCTGCTAAACCTGCTGAAAATCCTTGTATTGTAAATCTAATGTTAGGGTCTGAAAAACCATTTAATACTAATTCATAAGTTCCAAGCGTTGCATATTTAGATGCTGCAAGTTCTATATCAAATGGTGTAACATCAAATACTTCTCCTACTGTCCATAGATAGTATATATCATCATCAGGAGTTACCCCTACATATTGTTTCTTTATTTTTCCTTCTTCATTTATATTTGTATAAAATCCATCTACAGTTATATCATGTATGCTTTCGTCGTTTTCTCCTCTGTAATGTTCTGCCTTTACATATGAATTGTTTGCAAAAGTTCCAAAGTTTGTTATTTCATCTCCGTTTTCATATCCTACATTATAATATCCTGTACTTGTAGCTGGGTTTGTTCTATTTGTGTATAGTCCTAAGAAGAACATTCCATGTACTTCTCCATAAGCTGTTGCTTTCTCATTTGTTGCAACATTTAAGTTTTTACCTTCTAGCATATATATTCTGTTATCTACATTTTTAGTCATTTCTCCTGTTTCTTCATCTATAGTAGCTGCACCTTTTACTTCTTCACCATCAACTACTGCAACACTCTCTAATTTAGTAAGTAAGTTTGCACCATTTGATAAATATAATGTAGAACTATTTTTTAATTTTAATTCTGTAACCCTACTTATTGAGAAGAATACAGTTGAATATTCATTTGTTCTATCTGTAGTTCCTGAAAGAGAAAAAGCTGAATTGTCTATTGTTGCAAGTGTTGCTCTTTGTAATGATACATTACTTTTTGGATTTTCTGCTGTTCCATAATTTTTTATATTTATAAAACTATCACCATTAGATGATGATGCATTTCCTGAACCAAATATACTTCCTTTTATAGAAAATTTATCATATCCATTTGCATCTATGTTTATTTCAGTTCCTTGAGTTACACTTATAAATGAGAAGTCATAATTTTCACTTCCTGATGCATTTGCTTCTCCTCCTCCAAATATAGTACCTCCAATTTCAATATCTCCAATTTCTAAATTTTCGTTTCCTACTGCATCTTTTCCTATATTTGTTACTGTATTTCCATAAACTACAGAAGTATTTGCACCACCATATACATTTCCGCCTATTGTTCCTGATAATATATTTACTGTACTTGTTGAATTGTTATTACTTTCCGTTCCTGTTGGAGCTTGGTTTCCTCCACCAAATACATTTCCTGTTACTTTATTTGTAGTTCCATGTAATGTAATATTAGTATTTCCTTTTACTACAGCTGTTGAACCATTTCCTCCACCAAATGCACTTCCACCTACAGTTGCATTTTTTAAAATAACATTTGTATTTGTGGTTACACCTGCCATGTTTCCTCCACCAAATACATTGTTTGTAACTTCTCCATTTACAGCTATATTTGTCAAATTAGTTTCCGCATTATTTCCGCCACCATAGGCATTTGTAACTTTTCCTGAATTTATATTAACATTTGATGTTGTTGTTGTTCCTCCTTGGTTGTTTCCTCCATATACTGTATTTACTGTTCCTCCATTTATTTCTACAAAAGATTCATTTACTGTACCACCTTGGTTGTTTCCTCCATATACTTCATTTGCTTTACCTGACTCAATATATACATGACTTGCTGTAACTGTACCAGATGTATTTGAACCTCCAAATATATATCCTGCTGTTCCTCCTTGCAAGTATATTGCTCTTGTAGTATCTGATGAACCTGATGATATTAAATCTGCAGATTTTCCACCATTATATGCATTTGAAACATTTGCATGCTCTTTTAAATAGACTTTTACAGTATCTGCCTCTAGACCTGTGTCGTCTTCATTTCCACCACCATAAACATTTCCAACTTTTGATTCATAAGTATTTCCAATATTTACAGTTATATTTCCATTTGTTTCACCATTTACGTCATTTCCACCAAATATGCTTGCATTTGGTAAATTACTTCCATCAACATTTATTGTAGAATTTCCAGAAATAGTAGCTTGATTTTGTGTTGTTCCTTGTCCTCCTGCAAATACATTTCCTACAATATTTATTGTATTTTCTATTGATGGGTTATCATTTATATTTACAAAAGTACTTCCAGAATCAGTTTGGACTGTATATGTTTGAAATGCAAGAGAAGAATAGTAAGTACTTGTATCTACAGTCCATCCATAATTATATCTCAAATAGTAGTCACTAGTCGATGTACCTCCCCACCAACTTGATGTTGTAACACTAGTATAAAATCTTTTATTACTACTGTCATAAGACCATTCATATTCTTCATCTTGAAGCCCTAAATTAACTGTAGTTCCCCAACCACTATTAGAAGTAGTACAACATAAATATTTATTAGATGCCGCATTATAAATTATATATTTGCCTCCACTTTCTGTAATTGTCCATAATGATCTACTAGATGGTGCTTCTGTTGTTGAACGTGTTTCATTTGTAACTGATGTTCCTCCTGTATTTGTTGATAACATATTATTGTTATATGTTATTAAATATTCATTTCCAGATACTATTGAAGAAGCTGTATTGTAATTTACTGTAGCTTGACCACTAACACTTCCTTGCTCACTTCCACCATAAGAATTTCCATAAATGTTAACATTTCCATCTCCATCAGAGATGTTCACAGTTGCATTTTTCATTATAACTGTATCTTTACCTTTTCCACCACCAAATAATACCCCTGATGTATTTCCACTTGTTCCAAGTGTGCCTCCTGTTACATTAACATTTGATCCTGAATATATTGTTCCTTTGGAATTAGCACCTCCATATACTGCACCTTTAACTTGTCCACCTTTTATATTTACTGTAGTAGATCCATAAATACTGTTACTATTTGAACCTCCATACACATTTTTGTCAATTGTTCCACCTAATATGTCAATTACAGCAGTTGCATTCGTTGTACTAGAGCTTCCTACAGTTCCAATGTTTCCACCACCATAAATACTGTTTAAAATATGGGCATCACCATTTATTATTATATGAGTATTATCAACTCTTCCTGTATCAGTTATACCATCTTTTCCATTTCCAGCACCTAAAACACATCCTGCTTCAACATTATATAATGAAGCAATTGGAGTTGCATTAACATTTTCTGTTGTTCCAATTTGCGCTGTTCCACCTATATATACTAAAGTATTACAATTTTCAATTTTTCCTTCTTGTCCACTACCTGTTGAAGCATATCCATTTGATCCTCCACTAATGCTATAATTTATTGTTCCTCCTGTTACTTGTATTATTCTATTTCCATATGTTGTTGAAAGACCTGCTCCACCAACTATATTATAAATTTCTCCACCTTTTATATACATTTTTGTCTTTATAGTTGTTCCGCTGATAGTTTTTAGTCCTCCAATTGCATTTGCAATTTTACCACCTTCTACAAACATATATCTGTCTGCTCTATCCCTAGTATCTTCTGCTGATGGTGTTCCATATCCTCCCATATATATACCAGCATATGCACAATCTTCTTTAGTATCATTATCTGTAGAGTTTATATTTGTATCGAAAAAATCTACTCCATATTTTCCACTTTTTACATTTATAATCCATGCTTTTTCATTTGTCTCTGTACCATTTACTCCACCACCAGAGTTCACAGTTGTTCTATAGTATACTGACATTGTATCATTATTCTTTGCTTTTCTATCTATATCATTACCTAATATTAAATAAACTGTTCCATAGTAATCGAGAGTTCCACCGCCATAACGATTAAATCCTTGAATTGAAGAATACTTACCTGATTCTACTACAAGCTTATATGCATTTGAAGCAGAATCTGATTCTTCTCCTCCACCTATTATATTTGCAAATGTACAACCTGTTGTTGATGTATCTGCACACTCTATTCCTCTACCTAATCTAACATTATGACTATTTCCGTTAAGCCATGCATAATCAGTTTCAAAAGATGTTCCATTATTATTTGAAGTATATCCTGTTGAATTTATAGTTACATGGTTCATTTGAAAATCATTATATATATTGAAATCAGCACGTGCATTTGTAGCTGTTAAATCTATTGTTGCATCATCTCTATAGTCTGATCCATTGTATAGACTTGTTACTGTTAATGGTAAGTTATTGTTTGAATAACTAGTATTTGCTGAAATAGTATCAGATTTTACAGTATTTGTAGTTACATTTGTTAATTGATAAGTTAGGAAATATAAAGAAGTGTAATCATATCTACTTACTGTCCATCCATTATCATAATATAAATAATAAGTTCTTGTTGATGTTCTACCAGTATATTGATAATAAAATCTCCTATTTGATGAATCATAACTCCAAGTAAAAGAACTTGAAGATAATGTTAAACTTGCATTTCCTCCTCCATATCCACCTCCTGATACACTGCAAGTCAAGTAATAATTAGGACTTGTCTTATTTCTTATTGTATAACCATTTCCTGACCTTGTAATTGTCCATTCCGCTGAATCACCTAAAGAAACATTCGTACTTTGTAAATATGTATTTGATATACTACTACCACTTGCAGTTATTGCATTACTTCCAGCACCTTGACCAGTAGCTATTAAATATGAATTACCAGAAGTAAATGTTGTTGAAGAATTATATGTAGCATCACCTGTTTGAGTTGAATTAACAGGTCTTGTATAATTAATTCCAGAATCTATAGGTCCTGTTAATACAATAATATTTAATTCTCTATCATTTTTATTATGACTATTAATATATTCACAAGCTTTACCCCAAGAGCCAAATGGGCTATCTTCAGCTGTTCCTGTGTTATTATTATCTGATCCTTCATCTGGATTTACATATACAACTGTTGCTGTTTTCCAATTTACATATACATTTATTGTCATTTCACTACTTGCAGTTGCTACAATTTTTTGTGTTTTTGTTTTTTCATCTGTAGATATTGTACCATTTGTAGACATCCATCCACCAAAACCATATCCACCAGGTTTATCCATAAATGGATTATCTATTAATTCTATAGAAACTTGTCCACCTACTATTGGAACACACCTTATATTTCTTACTATATCTTGATTTTCTGTTACTGAAATTCTTCCTTTTGCTGTATCATTTGCTTGTCCATCAACATATCCATATCCATAATAATTTACAGTAACTTTTGCTAAATTACTATTTGTGTATGTTCCAGAATTATTTCCTGATGCATTGTCTGTATAGTTTTTCCCAATATAATAACTATAATCTGAATTATAGTCATCTATTATAAGAACCTCATCGTCATTACTTGCTGAAGTTCTAACCACTTTCTTTATTGATGGGTTTTTACTTGGTTGGTTATTATCTCCACTTTCTGTGTTCTCATTCTTTTCTGACTCTTCTGAAGTTGTATTTTCATTTTTTTCTATAACTTCAATTCCATAAGTTGAAAATGAAGATGTTTGATTTTTTTCAATTTTTTCAACTGTATCATCATTTTTTATATGCCAAATATTAATTGAATCTTGATCAAACCCTGAAATAGTTATTGTTGCATTTTCATCAAAATCTTCTGGCTCATATTCTTTCTCTTCAGAAATAATTTTTATATCATAAGCAACAGCTAAATGTACTGGGCTTGCCAAATCTTCTATTCCACCATTTATTTTGTTTTCTGTTTTTGATGTTGAAACCTCAGTAACTTTAATTGTGGCGTCTTGTGGCATATATGCCTTTATCTCGATATTTTTTTCATTTATATCTTGTGATAATTTTTTATTATATAATTTTTTTTCTTCTTTTTCTATAAAGTCGTATTTTACTACTAATTTTACTAATTTATTTTCTAATTCTTCACTATCTAAATAGATTTTATCTCCAGGCTTTTTTTCTATAATAGAGTTTTCTTTTTTTACTTCTTCTTCAACTGTTGTTTCCTCACTAGTTTCATCTATTTTCTCTTCTGAGTCTATTATATTTTCTTCATTAGGTGTTTGATTTTCTTCTTGTTGCTCTTGAATTTCTTCTACAATTTCCTCAACAGGTTCATCTTTTACAACTTCTTCTCCATCCTCTATTTTTTCCATAAATAAATAACTTGTAACCATTTTATCATTTATTATTTCTGGAAGTGTAATACTAAAACCTGATTCACCTTCATTGAAAGAATGTAAAGTTACTGTTTCATCCTCAATTAGATTATCACTATCAACAGCAATTGTTGTAATTTCTAAAATTTTATTTGCCCTTGAATTTGCAAATGCTATTATCATTGCAATTATAAATAGTAATAAAAGTATTGATATAAATATTCTTCTCTTGTTACTCTTTTTCATATTTACCTCATTTTATAATTTTAATAATTTTTTTATCTCAAAAATATTTTCTATATCATTTGGTTCAATATCGACTCTTTTCATATTTAGTCCTAATATGATTTGTTCTAATGTATCCATTAATGTTTCTAAGTTGCTTTCTTCTAAATCTTGTCTTTCTATTATAAATTCTAATAATTTATATCTATCTTTAATAATTAAAGCTACATCTTTTTCATCAAGTATAGTTAAATTGTTTATTAATGTATTGTATGGATTTGTTAAAAATTCATCTAATTTTTTTACTTGTTCATCTATTTCCTCTTGTGTTATTGTTTTATTGTGTTTTATCATTACATCTGTAAGATACATATAATATGAAGATGCTAAATTTAATACCTCATAAATTGTTGTTTCTTCACTAAATTCAGTGTATATTTTATTATAAAATTTGTTAATATCTAATTCTTTATATAATGCTTTTAGTTCATTTATTAATCCACTTTGTTCTGCAGATTGTTTTGAAATGTCTTTTTTTACTCCAAATATACCTGTTCCAGATAATTTTTTGTTTATCTTTTTTAACTTATGTTCTTTATCTTCTATTTGTTTTTTTGTATCTTGATATACTTTTTTGTATTTATCTTTCTCATTGTAATATTTTTTTACATCATCTATTATATATTTGAAATTTAAATAGTTTTTATATTCTTTTAAACTATTATAAAATTTTAATATATTTTCCATTAATTCTTTTTTGTTATTTTCTAATCTATTTAATGTTGCAGGTTCAAGTATTGTAGATAAGTTACTTTTTATTTTTTCCTCTGTATAGTCTTTTGTTTTTAGGTTTTCAACTAAAAATTTATCTAGTATTATTCTTTCATCTACATCCATTAATTCTAGCATTTTTCTTTTTAAATCTAAATATCCATTTCTAATTTCTTTTGGTCCTTTTTGCCATTTTCTAAGTAATTCATTTGCTTCTTTTGCAAAAAATTTATCAATTGTTTGCTCATTTTGTAAATATAGATATCTAATATTTAATTCTATGTGAACTATTATGTCTGAACATCTCCAATATATATCTTCAAATTTCTTTTTTAATCTATCAGAATTTACATTTCCTTTTTCCATTTCTTCGAAAAATACTGTCATATATTCATTTGCATGTATTGTATAATCAAAATCTTCTGCTGTTAATTTTATTCCAGTGTATTCAAATGCTCTAATACATAACTCTATTTGATTATTAACATTTTCCAAATTTTCTTTGTAAAATCTTGAAATTTTATATATATATTTATCTAGTTCCATTTTTTCAAATGATGTCTCATTATATTTTAATACATATATAGCTTTATCTATTGTACTTAGTCTGTCCTTTAAATTTTTTATTTCTGAATTTTCTGGAACATTAATTTCTCTATTATATCTATTTGTGATTTCTTCTACTATTTGTTCTTGATATTTTGTGTATTGTTTAATTAATTCATTTAATTTTTCTTTATATTTTTCTATATTTTTCTCATTATTTTTTGGCATAGTTAATAAAATCTCTTTTAGAGAATCAATTTTTTCCATATTTCTTTGTAAGTTTTCTGTATCAAGCATTTTATATTTTCCTTTCGCTAATTTATTTTTGTTCTTTATAATTTTTTTCTTCTTTCTCTAAGTAGGTTAGAAAGTCTTTAATTTTTTTATATGCTTCTATTAAATCTTGTGTTTTTTCATGTTCTAATTCCATAATTTCCTTATCCTTTCAGAGTATATATTCCCTCTCTTTTATCTTATCATATTAGCTTTAAAAAGTCTACAAAAAATTAAGAAAAAGAGTGGATTTTTTTCCACTCTTTTTCGTCATTTTAATCTTATTATTATTTTAATTTCTATTTAACTTATTTCTAAGTTAAGGAGTTGTATTTTCTTTAACTTGGAATTGAATATCAAAACTGATATTGGCACCAGAAGCTGAGTTTTCACAATCTATGTCTTGTCCCTCAACCCATAGATAAACTCTAACTTTTGTGATACCTTGTTTTAAAGAAAATACATCTAAGTCTTCTCCTGCTGTAGCATTATTTGCAGGTGTTTTATATTCTGGTGTTACTTGAGCAAATAAACTTGAATCAGAAGAATTTAATGCAACTCCAGAAGCTGCTGCTTTTACACCATAATAACTAGTTATAGGTGTTGAAGTTGTTAAGTTTGAAGCTGTGAAACCATAGTTTGAGATACCATGACTTACAGCAGCTGTTGTATGTACATTGTTATTTGGTTCCCAAATATGTACAGCTGATGGTACTACATTTTGAATTTCAGAAATTGCTGTACCAGCAGCTTTTACATCTGCATCTTTAGCAACTATAAATCCAACACGAGCAGCATTTTTTAAACCTCTGTCATCAGTATCTTTAGATTTAACATCTGAAGCTTTTGTTAACACAATGTCTGTGTCTTTATCAACTTTTAAGAAAATATCAAAGGCAACGAAGTCACCTTCTTCTCCTCTTTTTTCAGTTGAAGCTTTAGTTGTTAAAACATCTTGACCATATGTTGCAGATCCTTCTGTAGCATCACCTTCAACAGAACCTGTGTACATTAATAGTTTTCCATCTGAAGCTGAATCTACTGTTGAAACAGGATTTAACTCTTTTGAAATTTGGTTAGTATTACCAGGATAATTCGTATTGATAGTACTTCCTTCTCCAGGAGTAATATCAGAATTTTCTAGTATTGCTTTCCAATTTGAACCATCTGCAGAGATTTGCAAACCGTTAGCAGCTTCTACATGTACATCTAGTGTACTAATAGTTACTGTTTTGTTTGCAGTAAACCATGCATAGGTTGATGCAATTAATAAAATTGCAATTAATAATAAGATTAAAATGGATGATTTGACATTTGAAGTCTTTCTTTTTTTGTTACTCATATGCCATCACCCCTCTCCTTACTATTCCTAAATAGGCATAGTAATAAATTATACAATTTAAAAATAACACATTCAAAGCATAATGTCAATAATAGTAACACATTTGTAATATAAGTGTAATTTTTGTAATATTTTAGTTGTTTTGTTTTATATGTTCTTCTGTTATTTCCATATGCATTTTCATTTCTCCACCAATTAATTCATCTTTACAATCAGGGTCATCTCCTTCTAAGTATATTACAATTGTAAATTTATCTATATCATTTGGCTTAAAATCTTTTCTTCCTTTAACCATTATTTCTCTATCTGAATAAAATACTTCTGTTCCCTCTTCTGCTTCCCCTGTTGTTTCATTTGCTTTTGCATAAATTATTTTTTCATCATTTCTATATACCATAACTCTAATAGCTTTATCTACATTTTTTATAACATCATCAATTAAAATTTGATACCAATAATTTATAACATCTGAACCTTTATTTTGAAGATAAAAACTATATGCTAAATAATTATCTCCATTATGACTTCCTTCACCTAATTCATTTAGGTTTTTTGGAAGCCATTTTACAGATATATTATCCATAAATTCTACTTTAGTTGCTTTTAAAATTAATTTATCTATTTCATCATCTTTTCTTTCATACATTACAAGTCCTGATTTTTGTGCAAAATTAGGATCTAAAGAAATTGTAAAATCTCCTGTTTCATATACTACTCTTAAAATAAAATAAATAATAATTAAGAACATTAAAATAATTAGAATTCCTATTTTTATTACTCTTATTTTTCTTTCTCTTTCTTTAAGTTTTTCAGAATTTAATTTTATACTATCTTGTTCATCTCTAGCTAATTTTTTGTCTTTTTTCATAATACACCCTTTCTTTCATAATTTATCATGTTCTTGCTTTTTTAAAAAAGATATGATAGAATTTTTTAAAAAAAGAAGAGGTATAAATTATGAAAAATTATAAAAAATTGTTAATTTTAGTTGTATTAATACTAATACTAATTGCAATAGTTTTGTTTTCTCAAATCTATGCAAAATATTTATCTTCAGCTCAAGGTAATACACAGGTTTCTGTTGCTAGATGGAATATTTTAGTAAATAATTTATCAATTAAAAATAATACTGATATCACATCTGCAATTACCCCTGTATTTCCAGGAACAGAACATATATCTAGTAATATAATAGCCCCAACTGCTGAAGGTTATTTTGACTTAAATTTAGATTATACAGATGCAGATGTTTCATTTACATATGAAATAACAACTTCTGTATCTGAACAAAGTTCAGTAAAAGATTTAGTAACCACTGGTTATTCTATAGATGGTGGCGAAAAAGTTTCTTTTGATAATTATAATCAAACTATTACTGATACAATTTCATTGAGTTCAGAAAATAAACAAAGAACTGTACGTATTTATGTATTGTGGAATGATGACACAGAAACTGCTGAAATGTCAAATAGTGATGACACAACAGCTACTGTATCAAACAATCCAGCAATTTTAAATGTTAATGTATCATTTACACAATCTACAGAAGTTTAATTTGTACTTTGTTTTGCAATAAGTTTTAATTTTATAAATATACTATTACTTCCGGGGATTTAAAGAATAAAATTCATATGCTTTATTTCCCCATTCTGTATCTAGTTCATCATTTCCAGATTCATATGGCCATGTGACAGTTACTTTAAATATTCCTTGACCTCCATTTGAACTATTCAAATTGGTGTCATCTGACATGATTTTTATTTTAAATGGATATTCATCTAATTTATTTTCTAAATCTTGTGATGTATAGTCTGTATTTTCATCTTCTACATCATAGGTTTCTCCCATTATACTAATACTATCAATTTCATACTCTAATTTTGCTGAAATTTCACCACTATTTGTAACAGTAATTGTTTTCTCATAATCAGGCATTCCTGGGTAAGCTCTTTCTAATTCAACATACATATAATTTGCAAGTTCATTATCTTCATCTTCAAATTTTATTTCCCAGGAACTTACATGCACAGATAGATCCATATTAATTCTAGTATTATAAACAAACCACGCATAAGTATTAAATACTAAAAGTAACATCAATATAATAATATTTCTTATTTTTATTTTTTTTATTATACTTACTATTTTATCCATAGTTTTCAAATCCTTTATTCATCATCATTATCTTCTTTACCTTTAGCAATTGATCTTATTTGTCTAAATATAATTATTCCAATTGGTATAAATATAAAGAAATAGAATATGTAAATATTAGAGATTAATCCGCTAATATAACTTAAACTTTTTACTTTATATATTATTTTTCCATATACTTGATCTGATGTAATTTCTGGGTCTTCTACCATATTTGCTATACCTTTTGTAACTATTTTATAAGTTCCATTATCATTTTGTATTGATATAACTCTATGTGTTACAACTCTATCTTTAAAAGTCCCCTCTTTACCTTTATAAACAACATCATCTCCAACTTTTATATTACTTGGTTCTATTTGTTCAGAAATTAAAATATCTCCAACCATATATTCTGGAACCATGCTTCCTGTAGCAACTGTAAATATTCTATATTTTCCAAGACCAATAGAGTTATCTGAAACTCTTTGTAAAATTACTATTACTAACATAAATAAAACTAAAATAAATAACAATATGTATAAAACATTTCCTATAAATTTTAAAAATTTATTTTCTTTTATTTTTTTTATTTTTTCAAACATATTTATCCTCTTTTCTTTTCTACATTTTTTGTATATTCATCGATTTTTTCTCTAAATATTTTTTGTATATCTTGTATTACACTTAATTTTTTATATTTTACAACTTCATATTTTGCTGCAACTAACTGCTTTAATTTTGAACTTTTTATATCTTCATCAACATCTAATATTTTGTCTATTAAACCTTCTATAATTACATTTTTTAATTCTTGACTAGTTTCTTCATTTTCCATTTCATCTTTATCTAGGGTTTTCATAGCTAAATATTGAAGTAAAAATGTTTCATCCATAAAATGTTTTAAATCTCCATCATCCATATAGTCTTTTTGTTCTTCAATATTTGCTTCTTTTTCATCAAAATTTTCTTTTAAATATTCCCAAAGCTTCATTGCATATTGGAAGTGTACATTTTTTAATACAACATTTGTTTTTCTAATTGGTTCTTTTATCCACTGTATATGTTTTTTATCTATTATTTTATATACATTTTCGCTTGTTATTTCATTTATTTTTTTCTTTATATCTTCTATTTTTTCTAAAATTTCCTCTATGTTTGTATCATCACCTAGATTTTCATTTTTGTCTAATTTTGAGTTTAATGCAAATTTCATTTCAACATTTTCGCCCATTATCTTAGATTTTGCATCATAGTCAAAAAATTTATTATCTTTATTTTCATTTTCTAATGCTAATTGTAGAAATTTTATTCTTCTTTCTATAAACATTTTCATTTTTTGTACTAATGTATATATTAGACGGTTTTCATAGGTATCATAATCTTCTTCTTTATTTACATTTAATAATTTTCCGAGGCTGTACATCTCCTGTTTCATCATCAATTGTTTGTATTAAGTTTGTATTTTTTGATAAATGCTTTATTGTTTCAACTGTAACTTTTCTAACAGATTCAATTTTTACTATTTCTTCTTCATTTACAATAAAACGATTCGGATTTCTAAATATCATTATTAAATGTGGAATAATTTCTTCCATCATATCTATCCAAGAAAAATCTTTTATTGATTTTTTAATATCTGTTTGTACTCTTAATGTTGATTCTATATTATCTTTGAATCCTTCTGTTCTTTTTCTGCTAGATTTTTCGTATAAATCAACTACATCTAATTCTCCAAGCAAGATATTTACCTCCTTTTATTAGTACTTTAAGCCAATTTTTTAAGTCTTAATAAATATTCTATACATTCTTTCATTTTATTTTTACCAAATGTTTTATCTAGAAATTGAATATATGGATCTATCTCATCTTTTATATAAGCAATATTTAATTGTTCAAATTTTCTTAATATTTTTTTTGCTATAAAGTAGTCTACTCCATCTACTTCATCTCCACCACACGCTACAAACACTGGTACAAATTTTTTCATGTGTGAAACAATACGGTTACCAAATGCTATACGAAAATGTTCTATAACATAGTTATCCATTTGGTCTATTTTATCTAAAGTATCTTGTGATATTGGATTATCTTGCATTGCAGATTTAAACAAGTTGTCCAAATATGTAAAATTAATATCTTGTGCCTCTGTGTCAATTGGATCAAATGGTATACCTTTATCATTTATATCTATTGGCATAGCTCTATCATATACCTTATCTGTTACAGCAAATGTAGAATCGTCATTATTAATTGTTCCTATATACCACATATTTGCTGGTACATGTATTTTTCCACCAATTATTTTTTTAGGGTCTGTTTTCCAACTATTTGGAACTAATTCTATTATCCATTCATCACGGTTTGGCATTTCTAGAATTGATAACATTTCTGCAAAATAATATTCAACACGTGATAAGTTCATTTCGTCTAGTATTACTGTGTATACATCATCAGTATATCCTGCTATGTACATTTCTTTAAGCATTTCTGTTTCATTAAATTTCTTTGT
>CAMNPT010000015.1 GCA_946548575.1 uncultured Clostridium sp.
GACAAGGAGATTATTTAATACCAAATTTATATTTAGAAAAGGATGAAGAATGTGGAAGAATTGGAAAATATGGAATACTAAGATTACACTTTATTGCACAAAATAAACAAGCATTTTATGAAACACTTTTGATGACAAATAAACTAACTCATCATCTTCTTTTAGTAAGTGATTCTTGCAAAAGTTTATACAAAATACTAATGGATGATTTTATTAAAAATGATGAAAGACTGTCTGAAAAAAGTAAAGAACTAAATCCATTAGAATGGACAAAATTAATGAATGATTACAAAAATATGGCTGAAGAAATTATCTTAAATGAATATGTTTTTGTATAAATAATCTTCAAAAAAAGAGGAAAAAATTATCAAAATAATTTAATCCTCTTTTTATATTTTTATTAATGTGGGAGTAAAAGCCATGTCTAGCCAGCACTGAATTTATACTCCCGCATAAATTCTATTATGGGAATTCCCATACCCTTATTTAAGATAATTATTTAAATATTCAGTCCATTCAGGAGCATTTTCTTCATTAAACAAATGATATAGAAAATCTACAACTATTTGATGCCTATTTTTAGATTCTTCTTTACCAGAATCAGTTAGCATTAAATCTTTAAGTTTTAATATTTTTTCAAAGATATGACATACACTACTATCTGCACATTTTCTTGTATATTTTTCTGCATTCATATCTTCAATTGGGAAAATATTTCTATCAAAAAATGGTTTTCCATTTTTCATACTATAAGTATAAACTCTTAAGATACCATTTGCTCCTAATGCATCACACATATCTGCATCTGATACAATTTTTCCTTCAAGAGTTGTTGGACAATGTCCTTTTAATCTTTTACTATAACCAATATTATTAAGAGCATCACATACTTGTTCTTGAATATCTTTATCAACATTACAATTATCCATTATTCTTCTTGCATTTATAAGTTTCTCTGCATTTTCCATACCAAATAACTTATAATCATCTACATCATGAAGTAATGCTATTAAAGCAACTACTTGTGCATTAGCATTTTCTTTTTCAGCAAATTTCAAAGATAAATCTAATACTCTATTAATATGATCCATACCATGCCCAGAGTTATCTTTATCTAATAATTTTATTACTTCCTGTTTAACATTATCAATCATTATTTTACCTCCTTAAATCCATTTCTACTCCATAACCAAAGTGGAGTATGAATATCAATTGGTTTATATTTTGTATCTTTAAATAATTCTTGCCATCTTTCTATTACGATTAATTGAACATTACTAGAATTAAATTCTTCATTATTAATTAATCCTAATTTTAGTGTTGCCTTGCATACATGAGTATCAGGGGCAACAGTTAATTTTTCAATATTTTTATATCTTCTATCCGTATATTGATATATCACATACATCCAATAATTACATATTTTTGTACCAGATAAATAAGGAAATTTCTTTTTATTTTGTTTCTGGATATAATCTCTAATTTTATCAACATCATTGTCTAATTCATCAAATAATTTCCTTATATCACCATCAAATAATTCTACAAATGTATTACATAATGAAAGCCATATTTCAGTCTGTTTTTGCTTTTGCAAAGCAACTTTATATTTGGTAAGAGCATATTGTACTTCTTCAAATGATTTCTCTAAGCATAATCTTGGATTAAATACAAATCTTGTTTCTTCATCATTATAAGTTTTTAGAGCACTTTCCCATAGAGTATAAGAATTTCTTTGATAATTAAGAGCCATAGGTAATGTAAAATATAAATAATTTTCTAAACTAGATTTTTCAAAATGTGGATTAGCATCTTCAGGCATTACTTCGCCACCTAACTCACCATTTTTATACATAGAAATTAATTTATCCACTTGATTCAAAATTTTATCTTTATTTTCCATATTAATACCTCTATCTTATTAAAATATTCTCTAATTTTTAAATTATCTACCAACAGGTGGATTTTTAATCTTTATTTGTACTTCGATCATTTCAATAAAAATATTTAAGTATTGTTTCAATACATCAAAATCAATATTTTCATAGTCTCTTTCATAATGAGTATTATCATTACCTAATATTCTTACTACATCAGCACAATTACTCATATCAACATCTTTTAGATATAATTCAATTGCTTTATAAAGTTTATATTTAACAACATCTTCTTTCTTTTCTCCTAATATATTAATTGCATAATCTTTAATTAGCACTTCTAATGCATTTCTATACCCACATCCAGCAAGTTCATAATTAGTATCATATTCTGCTTTATAAGCTTGATTATATAATTTGATAAACCTTGGAGATACATTTTGTATTTCCTTACTAAATTCTTTACCTTGAAAATTTGGAAATACAGAATATGGAACAAATATTTCTTCATCCTTCATTTTTTTATATGAAACATGAAAAATTTTATCACAACTAGTACATTTGTAAGTCACATCAGCTATAACTCCGCCAGTTATTCCAAATGCTTTTATATCAGTTCTAATACCATCTGTGCCAATTCCACAATACGGGCAAGTTAAAACTTTTGAATGTTTTTTATTATTTAAATCTGCAAATGGAGTATTAGTAAAGGTTCTTTCTTTATATACAATATCAGCCATAATTAACCTCCTTAAAAAGAATAATTTTGTATTTATTATACTATAAAATAGAAAAATTCTCCATACTCCCATTGAAATTTAACAAGAATTCGTATATAATATTTTTAAAAAGAGAGCGTTATGGTTCGTAAGCTGTTGCTTAATCGCTCCATTTTTATGTAGATTCGAACCATTCTTAACACTAAAAATTTTAATTTATGATTATTGATTTTAATTATGGCAGTTTCGCAACAATTAAAAAGTTGAAAAATGATTGACTTTTATTAAATATCCGTGTATAATAAAAATAGGAAATGAAGAAACCACAAACGTGGTTTGCCGAATTGATATGTAAAAAAACACACCGAACCGGGCAAGTTACAGATGTGTTTTTTTATTGTCTATTTGCTTAAAATTATAACCAGTATAATTAAGGCAAATACTATAATAGTTTCGACAACTAAGCCAAATAAAAGTAAGTATATTATTTCTAATAAAACAGCTTCTATCATAGCACCACCTCCGTTCTCGTAACATATGTTACGGATTAAAAGTGGCAAAACCACATCTGCTTATCATCATTTCCTATGTCAGCTAGTATAACATAGTTTTTACAATAAAGCAATAGAAAACAAACAGATTTTTGTAAAATTTTGTTTTAAAATTACTTGAATATTTATAAATTTTATGTTAAAGTAAAGACAATAAATCGAATTATATAAGAGAGCTTTGAAACAAAGTATGTCATTTTTTCGCATACCTGTTTCGAAAACGCTCCAATAACGAATCTGTTCGAACTTTTTATAAAATAGATGATATAAGAATCAATCAGTAATGGTTGATTTTTTTGTTTGCAAAAAATCATCCAAAAATTTAAAATGAAAGGACGGTGTAAAAAATGAAAACAAAGCTGAAAGGAATGTAAAATTTTGCAGAATTCTCTAAAATATGTTATAATAAAAGATGATAGCATAAAAAAACTCGTTTTATATAAAAAGAAAAAGTAAACGAGGTGGTATATATGTATAATTTAAAATATGATTTCAAACAATATAATGAAGTTATGTCTGTGTATATGGAAGTATTAGTAGAAAAAAGTACAGTTCAATTTCAACAACAGATTAGAAATGGACAAGTAAGAAATACCGAACATGATGCCGATGCACTAGCTGGAGGGATAGAAAATTTAGAAGAATATTTATATTATAATTTTCAAAAATCTCCTCAAACCTTTAATCATATTATTAATTCTACTATGAATAAGGTAAAAACAATTTCAGTTCTGCCAAAAGAAGAAAGAGGCATCTATGGGAGAACAGAAGTAGAAAATAAGATTATTTTTATAAATCCAGATTTACGTAGTAGTAAAACCTTGACAGGAGAAGAAAGAACTAGATTATATATGGCTCATGAATTAGGTCACGTTATAAATGACGCATGGATGAAAAAAGTTTTAGAGTTTTGTAATCAGAATTTAAGACAAGGAAGGTTAACACAAGAACATGCTCAATTAATTTATGATGGATTTTCAATGTTAGATGAAGCTACAACGCAGGATAGAGCTGAAGAATTTGTTTATGAGTTTTCTGGTAAAAAAAGACCACAATTAGCATATTACAAAAACGGAAGATTATTTGATGGACAGCCATATCGATCAAATTTTGACTATTATGGAGAGTTACAAGAACCAGCAACAATGTTCGCAAGAACTTTAAGGGGGATAGGAAAAGAAGAAAATGATATTAAAGCATTAGATATGTTATCTAATAGAGCGCTATCTCCAAACTTTTTTAACAGTATTTTAAATGAGTATTCTAGAGACGGACAAATGCCATCATTTATAAAAGAATTTCAATATATGGGATTACTAAAAAGAGCTTCGTATGCAAATTTTGGATATGAAGATCCCTCATACTTATATAATTCAAATAGATATTTACAAAATTTGAGAAGTGTAACAGCACAAATGAGAGATTATAGAGAACCATTCTCTGATGGAATTGACAGATAAGCTAATGACAATTCCACAAACGTGGTTTTGCCGAATTGATATGATAAATTTGACATAATAACTTTTTATTATGTCAAATTTGATTTTTATAAGAAAAAGTGCTATAATATACTTATCTATTGTGCTTACACAGCAAGTACAGGAGAAATCTATTAATTTTTTCTGGAGGGGCTGTGTAAACCCTCCAGATAATTTTTCGGAGGTAGCATATGGCTAATAATTTATTTGAGGCAATTTCAGAAGGTTGGAATCAAGGCGAAGGTGCACAAAATGAAGCATATCGGAGGCGTAAAATTCCTGTAGAGTTGGTTGAACCAAGTTCAGGAAGAATTGTGGAATTCCACGTAACTGAAACCGACGAACGTTTTGTCAAGATGTATATGAGCCAGTTAACGGTATATGCAGAATGTCTTGAACAGAACGGGGTGAAGTGGAAAACTACAGAGAACACAATTCTGATGGATTGTACCGACAACAAGGTGGCTGAAAATATCCGAAAGCAATGGAGAAAATAATATTGCCCAAAGCAGCGAGTCGTCTTCTCAGACGACTTGCTGTATTTTTTATTAGCTATTGAAATAAAACATATCAGAGCAATTTTCTACCTGCTCTATTTTTTTGGCATAAAAAAAGATATGTTTTTTTCCTAAAATATCTAAGATAATATTTGGACAATTGATTAATAAATATAAAAATAGGTTTTTAGAACATTATCTAAAAACCTATTTTAAATTCTTTATTATTTAAATAATTTAAAATATCACTATCTGTTTTAAAATTAAATTTTAAAATATAGCTTTTAAGCATTTGATATTTTTTATTAAATCTCTTATTAATTTCATTTTTTCCATATTTACCGATCACCAATAATAGGATATCCAAGATAAGCAAGATGTGCGCGTATTTGATGTGTTTTACCTGTTTCAATTTCTACATCTAATAAACAAGAATTATCATTATATTTTTTTATTATAGAATAGGTTGTTATTATTTTTTGATATCCTTTTTTAAAAGTATCATTTATATAAACCATAGATTTCTTTGTATCTTTAAATAAATATGCTTCACAGCGTTTATGTTCAGGAGAAGGAATACCATAAACAAGTGCTAGATAATGTTTTTCAATTTCCCCATTTTTAAATTTATCTAAAAGAATGTTAAGTGCTTTTTCATTTTTTGCAAATAAAACAAGACCAGTTGTATTTCTATCTATTCTATGACATGGCATAGGTTTAAAAGAATTGGTATATTTTTGATGAATAAATGAAGTTAAACTATTAATTCCAGTAACTTCAATATTAGCAGGTTTATTAATGATTAAAATATTTTCATCTTCATAAAAAATATTTAGATTAAATGAAGGTAAAAGTAGTTCATCAGAAATATAAACAATTACTTCATCATATTCTTTTAGCTCTATATTTTTGTTAATCCTTTTACCATTTACTTTAATATCTTTTTTTCTTAAAGTTTTATAAAATAAATTAGTAGAAAGAGAGGGTAAAGAATCAATCAAAAACTTATTTAATTTTTTTCCATTATATTTTTCATTTACAATTAATTTTTTCATAATATAATTATAGTTGCATAAAATATAAAAATCAAGAAATTTTAAAAAATTGAACAAAAAAATGAAGGAGTAATGTGAACTTTATGTGAAAAAAGTAAAAATACTATTGACATTTTTGGAAATAGGGTATAAATTATTAGCAGTCAAACAGAAAGAGTGCTAAAAAGGAGGTAGTAAAATGATTAAACCATTAGGAAACAGAGTATTATTAAAAATGAAAGAAGGCGAAGAAACAACAAAAAGCGGAATTATACTTACAGGAGCTTCACAGGAAAAACCACAAATAGCTGAAATAATTGAAGTTGGACCTGGAAAGCTTGTAGATGGAAAATTAGAAAAAATGGAAGTAAAAAAAGGACAAAATGTTTTTATTAGCGATTATGCAGGAACAAAAGTTAAATACAACAATGATGAATACATAATTGTAAAAGAAGACGAAATTTTAGCAATTGTTGAATAAAGAGGGATTAGGGGACGCTCTTTTAATCCCTAAAAGAGGGAAAAAAAGAACGTCCCCAAATCCCTGATTGAGAAAGGAGAAATGATAAAATGGCAAAGGTTATTAAATTTGGAGAGGATGCAAGAAAATCTTTATTAGAAGGTGTTAATAAATTAGCAGATACAGTAAAGGTTACATTAGGACCTAAAGGTAGAAATGTAGTTTTAGATAAGAGTTTTGGTTCTCCATTAATTACAAATGATGGTGTAACAATAGCAAAGGAAATAGAACTTGAGGATAAGTTTGAAAATATGGGTGCTCGTTTAGTTAAAGAAGTTTCTACAAAGACAAATGATGTTGCAGGAGATGGTACAACAACAGCAACAGTTTTAGCTCAAAGTATGATTAAAGAGGGTGTAAGAAATGTTGCAGCTGGAAGTGACCCAATGGCTATAAAAAGAGGTATAGATAAAGCTGTAGAGGTAGCTGTAGAAGGATTAAAAGATATTAGTTCAAGTATAAATGGAAAAGAAGATATTGCAAGAGTTGCAAGTATTTCGGCAAATAATGAGGAAGTTGGAAATTTAATTGCAGATGCAATGGAAAAAGTTTCAAAAGATGGTGTTATAACAATTGAAGAGTCTAAAACTTCAAATACAGGATTAAAAGTTGTTGAAGGTATGCAATTTGATAAAGGGTATTTATCACCATATATGGTTACTGATACAGAAAAAATGGAAGCGGTTTTAGATAATCCATATATATTAATTACAGATAAAAAGATTAGTAATATACAAGAAATATTACCATTATTAGAATCTTTAATGCAAGAAAGCGGAAAGTTACTAATAATATGTGATGATATGGAAGGTGAGGCTCTTTCAACATTAATTTTGAACAAATTGAGAGGAGTTCTAAATGTTGTAGCAGTTAAAGCTCCAGGTTTTGGAGATAAAAGAAAGGCAATGTTAGAAGATATAGCAATTTTAACTGGAGGAGAGGTAATAACATCAGATTTAGGATTAGAACTTAAAGATACAACTATTGAACAATTAGGAAAAGCAAAACAAGTTAAAGTTCAAAAAGAAAATACAATTATAGTTGATGGTAATGGAGAAAAGTCTAAAATTCAAGAGAGAGTAACACAAGTTAAAGCTCAAATAAAAGAAACATTAAGTGATTATGACAAAGAAAATTTACAAGAAAGATTGGCTAAAATTGCTGGAGGAGTTGCAGTAATTGAAGTTGGAGCAGCTACAGAAGTTGAAATGAAAGATAAAAAATTAAGAATAGAAGATGCTTTATCTGCAACAAAAGCAGCTGTAGAAGAAGGAATAGTATCTGGTGGTGGAACAGCATTAATAAATGTTATACCAAAAGTTACAAAATTAGTTGATAAATTAGAAGGTGGAGAGCAAATAGGTGCAAAAATAGTATTAACAGCATTAGAAGAACCAGCAAGACAAATAGCTATAAATGCAGGACTAGAACCAGCAGTTATATTAGATAAAGTAAAATCTTCAGAAACAGGTATTGGATTTGATGCAAAGGCTGAAAAGTATGTAGATATGAAAAAGTCTGGAATTGTAGATCCAACTAAAGTAACAAGAAGTGCATTACAAAATGCTGCATCAATTGCTTCAATGGTACTTACAACAGAAAGTTTAGTAACAGACAGCCCTGAACCTAAAGGTTGTGGATGTGGAAATCATGGAGCAGAAGGAATGCCAGCTGGAATGGATGGAATGTATTAATAAAAAGTAAAGATGAATTGTTAAATTCATCTTTTTTATTTACATTTTTTTAGTTTTAATGTATACTAAATGCGGGGTGTAAATATATGGTTAAATTAATATATTCAATATTTGTAATAATAATATCTGTAGCTTTTGTAGTTATAGTATATTTTTTAAAAAGGAAAAGTGTAGAAAGACAAATACATGTAAATGACATAAAAAAAGAGCCGCCAGAAGGATTAAATCCAGAAGTATTATCATGTTTATATATTGATAAGGTGAAAAATGAATATATGAATTCAATTATATTAGATTTGGCAAATAAGGGATATTTGAATATAGAAGAAACTAGCTTAAGGGATTCAGAAACAAACTCAAAAAATTACAGGATAACAAAATTAAAAGAATATGATGGTGAAGATGAAAATAGAAAACTATTTTTTAAAGAGCTTTTTCAATATGGATTTAATGGGGTTTCTGTATCTAGTTCTGACTTATATGGTAATATTGAAACAACAACAGGTGAAATCAAAAAAAATATATTAAATGAATATAAAAATAAAATGTTTGAACCACTTATGTCTGGATTATTTAAATTTATAGTTATAATGATTGCAATTATTTTATTATTAATATTTGTTATACCTGCAATAATACCATTTGAAATAATGTTTTTGTTTTCAGGAATAATTGGAATAATAAGCATAGGAGCCATTGCCTTTTTTGGAAAAGATGTAAAAGAAAGAACACAATATGGAAATGAAATTATAAAACAAATTGAAAGTTATAAAAATTTTATAGAAAAAGAACAAGTAGATAATTTATTATCAGAAAATCCAAATAGTTTTTTTGATATTTTGCCTTATGCATTTGCAACAGGTATAGTGGATAAATGGTTTGAAAAATTTAATAATGAAGATATAAAAAAGCCAGAATGGTTTCAAGCTCAAGGTGATTATAAAATAGAAAATTTAAAAGAGTTTGTGAATTTATTAAAAATATTAAAATAATTATATAATGATAGAAGTTGTTACTTCTATCAAATATGCCAATATAGCTCAGTTGGTAGAGCGCTGGATTCGTAACCCAGAGGCCTGCAGTTCGATCCTGCATGTTGGCACCAATTAAAAAAAATATATAAAAGATATTACAAGCATTATTCTTGATTTTTATGTTAATATGTATTATAATAGAAGTGTTGTAGACATTGTTCTATGCATATATTTTTTTCACTGATTAGTGAGAGGAATCTCCTCTAACTTTTCGGTTTATCATATAAATAAAAAACAACAGTAAAAGTTTAATAGGAGGAATTAATATGTTACGGAAACTTAGATTATTATTAATCATAATTTTAATTTTCAGCTGCTTAATTGCTTGTGGAATTAAAATTAAAACACTTACTCTACAAAAAGAACCTGTAAATATCTCAGATATGAGGGGATTTTGTTCAAACTATGCAATCTATGTAGATGAAGAAACAGATGTTATGTATCTATTATCAAATAACGATTTTGCTGGTGGATTAACAACTATGCTTAATGCAGATGGAACCCCAAAACTCAGAGAACAAACCAATTATAATACTATAAAAATCTCAGAGATGAAGGGCTTTTGTTCAGATTATGAAATATTTGTAGATGAAGAAACAGATGTTATGTACATATTTTCAAGTAACGGTTTTGCTGGTGGATTAACCATTATGCTTAATGCAGATGGAACCCCAAAACTTAGTGATGGAACAAAATATGATACTATAAAAATCTCGAATATGGAAGATTTGAATTTATACCACGAAATCTATGTAGATGAAGAAACAGATGTTATGTACTTATTCTTAAGAAATAATTATGGTGGTGGGTTAACAACTATGCTTAATGCAGATGGAACCCCAAAACTTAGTGATGGAACAAAATATGATACTATAAAAATCTCGAATATGGATGGATTAACGTCATATTGTAAAATCCATGAGGATGAAGAAACACGTGCTATGTATCTGTTTTCAAAAAATAGTTATAGTGGTGGTTTAACTACAATGCTTAATGCAAATGGAACCCCAAAACTTAGTGATGGAACAAAATATGATACTATAAAAATCTCTGATATGAGAGGATTTAGATCATACAGTAGAATCTATGTAGATGAAGAAACCGGTGTTAAATATTTGTTCTCAAGGAATGGTTATTGTGGCGGTTTAACTACTATGATTAATAAAGGTAATCTAGAAACAAAGTAATGAAAACGGAGATGTTGCATAAAATTTTATGTAATATCTCTATTTATATTATTTAAAAATTATATAAGGTGAGAGTAATTTAACAATCAAGAAATTTGTTCATAATTAATTCATTTTTATATTATATAATATCAATGCTAAAAAATGGAAAGGAGTAATTGTATGAACAAGATAGCAAAGACAATATGTAAGCACAAAAGATTAATAATAATTATAGCTTTATTACTATTAATACCATCATTTATAGGAATAAATGCCACAAGAATCAATTATGACATATTAGTATATCTTCCAGAAGATGTAGAAACAATTCAAGGAGAAAATATACTATCAGATGAATTTAATATGGGTGGATATTCAATAGTATTAATAGACAATATGAGTACAAAAGATATAGCAAAATTAGAAGAAAAAATAAGGAAAATAGACAATGTAGAAAAAGTTATAAGTATAGCAGATATTACTCGGAACTGCATTTCCAGTAGAAATGTTACCAGAAGATGTAAAAGATAAATTGTATAGCGGAAATGAAACAATAATGTTTGTTACATTTAAAGAGCAAATTTCATCAGATAAAACAATGGAATCTGTACAAACTTTAAGAGAAATAACAGATGAACATTGCAAAGTAAGTGGAATGACTTCAGTATTGTTAGATACAAGAAATTTAGCAAATTCTGAGGTTATAATTTATGTTGTAATTGCTGTTGTTTTATGTTTGATAATTTTAGAAATTGCTCTAGATTCATATTTGGCACCAATTTTATTATTACTAAATATTGGTGTTGCAGTTTTATACAATATGGGAACAAATATATTTATTCGGAGAAATATCATATATTACAAAAGCAATAAGTGCAGTATTACAACTAGGTGTAACTATGGATTTTGCAATATTCTTATATCATAGTTATATGCAAGAAAAGGTAAAAATAAATAATAATGAAGAAGCAATGGCAATTGCTATTGAAAAAACATTCAAATCAGTTTTAGGAAGTTCACTTACAACAATAGCAGGGTTCTTAGCTTTATGTAGTATGAAGCTAAGTTTAGGAAAAGACATTGGATTAGTTATGGCAAAAGGTGTATTATTTGGATTAATTTGTGTTGTAACACTTTTGCCTAGTATGATATTACAATTTAACAATATAATAGAAAAAACAAAACATAAAGAGATATTACCAAAATTTACACATATCAGAGATTTTGTAATTAAACACTATAAAATAATTGCATTAATTTTTATAATTATTTTGCCAATAGTATTTTATGGATATAAAAATACAGGTATATACTACAATTTAGATAAATCATTACCAACGTCATTAGAAAGTATTTCGGCAAATAATGAATTACAAGATAAATTTAATATGGTATCTGTTGAAATGGTATTATTAGATAAAAATATGCCTGATTATAAAGTAAATGAAATGTTAAATGAAATTGAAAAAATAGATGGAATTGAGTGGACTATTGCATATTCAAAAATAGCAAATAATGGAATACCAAAAGAAGTATTACCAGATGAGTTAGTAAGTGTATTTCAAAGTGAAAAACATCAAATGTTACTTATAAACTCAAAATATGAAATAGCAACAGATGAATTAAATGACCAAGTAACTAAGGTAAATGATGTGATAAAAAGATATGATAAAAATGCAATTTTAGCAGGTGAAGGACCATTAATGAAAGATTTAGTGGAAATAAGTGATCATGATTTTAATAGTGTAAATACAGTATCAATTGTTGTTATATTTATAATAATGATTTTTGTATTAAAATCAATATTATTACCTGTAGTTTTAATTGCTGTAATAGAATTTGCTATATTTGTAAATATGGGAATTCCATATTACACAAATACGATTCTTCCATTTGTGGCATCTATTGTAATAGGAACAATACAATTAGGTGCAACAATAGATTATGCAATTTTAATTACAAATAAATATATAGTAGGAAGAAAGACTGGAAAAGATAAAAAAGAAGCTATATCAGAAGCATTAGGAACATCTATAGGTTCAATTATAATTAGTGGATTGACGTTTTTTGGGGCAACCTTTGGAGTAGGTGTATATTCTAAAATAGAAATGATAGGTTCTCTTTGTACATTAATGTCAAGAGGTGCAATTGTTAGTATGGTATGTGTAATTACAGTGTTACCAACATTTTTAATGATATTTGATAAGATAATTTGTAAAACTACAATTGGAATGAAAAATAGTTAATAAAAATCTTTAAAGGAAAAAGAAAGGATGAAAAAAATGGAAAGTAAAATAGTAAAGAAAATAACTTCAAGTTTATTATTATGTACAATAATTGCTTATACAGCGCCTGTATTTGCTTTTACAAAAGAAGAAACTGTATATTCTAAATTAAACTCTGATGGAAGTGTATATAATACAATAGTGAATGACCATATAAAGAACAGTGAGCAAAATAAAATAATTGATGACATCTCAGATTTATTAAATATAGAAAACACAAATGGTGATGAGGAATTAAAAAAAGATGGAAATAAATTAGTTTGGAGTGCTGAAGGAAGTGATATTTATTATCAGGGAGAATCTCAAAAAGAATTACCAATTGAATGTAACATAAAATATGAATTAGATGGAAAAGAAATTTTAGCTAAGGATTTAGCAGGAAAATCTGGTAAAGTTAAAATTTCAATTGAGTATATAAATAAAGATAAACATATTGTAAATATAAATGGAAAAAATGAAAAAATGTTTACACCATTTGTAGTTGTTTGTGGTACAATTATAAAAAATGAAAATAATAAAAATATCGAAATTACAAATGGAAAATTAGTTGATGATGGAACTAAAACAACTGTAATAGGAATAAGTTTACCAGGATTAAAAGAAAGTTTAAATATATCAACAGATAAAATAGATATTCCAAATACGATAGAAATAACTATGGATTCAACTGATTTTGAACTTAATAATATAGTTTCTTATGTTACACCAAAAATAATTGATAAAAATGATTTAGATATATTTAATGAAATTGATCAAATATATAGCAAAGTAGATGAATTACAATCTTCAAGTAAAAAAATTGAAGTAGGTGCAAATGATTTAAATAATGGAGTGCAAACATTAAATAATAGTGTTGGAGAATTAAATAATGGAGCAAATCAAATTAGTAATGGCCAAAGCCAAATTACTTCAGGATTAAATCAAATTCAAAATCGTTTACCTTCAACAGAAGAAATGAATGTTAATAAAACTCAGTTAAATACATTATCTGAAGGAAATAAATATGCAAAACAAAAATTATCAGATCAGGTAAAAAATGCAAATACACAAGTAAGTGAATTACAAAATCAATTGGCAAACGTAAACACAAAATTAAATGCAATTAAATCTGGGTTATCTGCTGGAAAAATTTCAGTAAGTGAAGAAATGACTGATGCACAATTAGATGGAATTATTAACCAAATTAATTATAAAATATCAGAAATAGATACACAAATATCACAATTAACAGTTCAAATTACAGAAGTTGAAGAAATAGAAAGTATAAAAATGTTAGCAATGTCTTTAAAAACAGCAGAAGAAGGAAAAGTTTCTTATCAAAAAGCTGTAGATAATATAAATATATATAAATCTTTATTAGGAACAAAGCGTTTAATTACAGCAAATATACAGAGTTTAAGTGATTTAGGAAATACAATTAATGGAACTGACACAATACCAGGACTTACAAAATTAATAGAATCAAATGAAACAGTTGTGCAATCATCATTAAAAACAATAGATTCAATGAATTCATTAAGTAATGGTGTTAAAGAATTGGTAAAAGGAAGTAATCAATTACAAAATGGAGCAGTAAAATTATCTGGTGGAACTAAACAACTTGTTAATGGAACAGAACAGTTAGCTAGCGGTTCAAAAGAACTAGCAAATGGAATTTCAAAATTTAATAAAGAAGGAATAAACAAAATTTGTGATTTTATAAATGGAGATATAAAAGAAATAAGTGTTAGATTAGAAAAATTGCAAGAATTAGTAGAACAATATAATAATTTTACAATGCTAAATGATGGAAATGAAGGAAATGTTAAATTTATAATGATTATAGATGGTATACAGAAAGAAGAAAATAACAAAGAAGATGCAATTTTGGAAGATAAAAAAGAAACAAATTAGAGGTATTTTTCAGAAAGGATATTGGAGATTTAAATGTTTAATATTTTGGTAGTTGAAGATGATAAAAATTTAAGAAAGTTAATAACAACTTGTTTGAAAAGAGATAATTATAATCCATATGAAGCAAAAGATGGAGAAGAAGCATTAAATGTTTTAGATGAAAATTATATTGATTTAATAATAACTGATATTATGATGCCAAATATGGATGGTTATGAATTAACAAGAGAATTAAGAAAAGCCAAATTTAATACACCAATTTTAATGATAACTGCAAAAAACACATTAGAAGATAAAAAAGAAGGATTTAATCTTGGTGTAGATGATTATATGGTAAAACCAATTAATATTGAAGAATTATCTTTAAGAGTTAAAGCATTGTTAAAAAGAGCCAATATTGCAAATGAAAAGAAAATAACAATAGGTAGTTTAACAATAGATTATAATGGATTATCTGTTGTAAGAGGAGATAAAAGCTATAAATTGGCACAAAAAGAGTTTTATTTGTTATATAAGCTTTTAAGTACTCCAAACACCATTTTTACAAGACAGGAATTGATGGAAGAAATTTGGGGAATGGATAATGAATCTGATTATAGAACAATAGATGTTCATATAAAAAGACTCAGAGAGAAATTGGCAGATGTAGATGATTTTGAAATTGAAACAATAAGAGGAATAGGATATAAACTAGTAATAAAAGGAGAATAAAACTATGCTAGAAAAAGTATTAGGGAAATATAAATCGATTCAAAGATCATTAGTAAGAAGTTTTATTATAGCAATATCACTTGTTATAATTTTATCTATATTAGAGTTTTTTATATTTATTGACCCATATATTAAAGATAAATTTATTGAAATAAATTTACACAACCAAGAACAGGTTAGAGAAATTGCCGATATAGTAAGAAGAGCTTTAGGGTTTACAATAATTAATATTATATTGATTAGTGTTATAATAATAAGGATTAATATGAAAAAAATGTTGCAACCTTTAAGACAAATAAATGATGCTACAAAAAAAGTTGCTAAAGGTGATTATGATATTGAATTAGAAACTAAAAGAGAAGATGAAATTGGTGAATTAACAGAAAATTTTAATAAAATGACTAAAGGATTAAAAAGCACAGAAAATTTGAAAAGTGAATTTATAAATAATGTATCACATGAAATTAGAACCCCAATTTCTTCAATTGAAGGATTTGCAGAGCTTTTAAAAGATAAGAATTTATCAGATGATGAAAGAGAAGAATATGCTAATATCATTATAGAAGAATCAGAAAGACTTATAAATTTAACAGGGAAAATGTTAAAATTATCAAAATTACACAATCAAAATGTGATTGTAAAAAAACATGAAATTGAAATAGATGAGCAAATAAGAAAAGCAATAAGTATTTTAGAACCTAAATGGAAAGAAAAAAATATAAAAATAAATGTAAATTTAGAACATCAAATATTTTTGGGTGATGATGACTTGATTTTTCAAGTATGGATAAATTTAATTGAAAATGCAATAAAGTTTTCAAACAATGGTGGAAAAATTGATATTAAGATTACAAAAGAAAATAGTGAAATTGTTATTATAGTGAAGGATTATGGAGTTGGTATGCCTGAAGATGAAATTGAAAAAGCATTTGAAAGATTTTATCAGATTGATAAATCTCATTCTGAAGAAGGAAGCGGTTTAGGTTTGGCAATTGTAAAAAGAATTATTGAATTATCAGAAGGAAAAATTGAAATAAAGAGTAAGGAAGGTAAAGAAACAGAAGTTAAAGTAAAACTTCCAGCACCAAATGAAAAAAATAATAAGATTGTAATTGAATAAAAGAGAAATATTTTAAATTATAAATTTTTTGAAAATAGTTGTAAAAACAATAAAAAATTGATATACTGGGATATGATATTAAGTATATCAATTTTTTAACAAATAAAATATAAGGAGAAATATAATGGGATTTTTTGATAAACTAAAATTAGGAATGGGTAAAACAAAAAGTTCATTTGATGAAAAAATAGCAAATGTATTTAAAAGTTTTAAAAAAGTTGATGAAGATTTTTTAGATGAGCTAGAAGAGATATTAATAATGTCTGATATAGGTATGGATACTTCAGTTCAAATTATAAATAATTTAAGAAATAGAATAAAAAAAGAAAAATTACAAGATGAGGAAGATGTAAAAAAAGCTTTAAGGGAAGAAATGAAACAAATATTAGATGTTGAGGATATTAGCTTACATTTAAACACAAAACCATCTGTAATTTTAGTTGTTGGCGTAAATGGTGTTGGAAAAACGACATCAATTGGAAAAATTGCAAATCGTTTAGTAGAAAGTGGTAAAAAAGTTGTAGTTGCAGCAGCTGATACATTTAGAGCAGCAGCTGTAGAACAATTGGAAATATGGGCAAAACGTTCTGGTTCAGATATTGTAAAAAAAGAAGAAGGAGTAGATCCAGCATCTGTAGTTTATGATGCAATGAAAATAACTAAAGAAAAATGTGCAGATGTTTTAATTGTAGATACAGCTGGAAGATTGCACAACAAAAAATATTTAATGGATGAATTGAATAAAATTCAAAAAGTAATAAATAAGGAAATGCCTGAAGCGGATAAAGAAGTATTACTAGTAATTGACGGAGCAACAGGTCAAAATGCTATTTCACAGGTAAAAGCTTTTAAACAAGAAACAGATATAACCGGTTTGGTTATAACAAAATTAGATGGCACAGCAAAGGGTGGAGTTGCAATAGGAATTGTTAATGATAATAAAATTCCTATAAAGTTTATAGGAGTTGGAGAGCAAATAGATGATATGCAGATTTTTAATTCTGAAGATTTTGTTAAAGCTATTATTTAATTACATATAAGGAGGTAAAAAGTGGAAAACGATAATCAAAAAAAAGAAAACATAAAAACAAAATATAATAAAGGTCGAATGTGTTTAGTAATAATATTTTTATTACTTTTTGCAGGTATTAGTTATATAACTTTAAGAGGTAGTTATTTAGAATATTTAGAATTAGGAGAGAAATACTTATCTGTATTTTATATAAACATAAAATATAAGTATTTAATTATGGCTGTTAACTTCATTTTGTTATATCTAATCATATATTATACAAACAAGGGAATAAAAAAAGGATTAAAGCCTTTTTTTGAAAAAGAAGGAAAAAGTATACCAAAATTGCCAAATAAATCTTTAGCACTAGTAATTTCAGCAATTACAAGTTTTGTTGTAGCATCTGCATTTACACAAAAATTAATGTTAATAATAAGTGGAACTTCTTTTGGAACTCAAGATCCAATATTTGGCTTAGACATAAGCTATTATATATTCCAAAAACCATTTATTGAATTAATTTTGTTCTATTTTGTTGTTGTTTATGTTGGACTATCTATTTATATGGCCTTATATTATGTAATAGTATTTAATCGTTATTTTGACGGCATAGATGGAAAAATGTTAAAAGAAAGTCTTTTTATGAAAAAGATAACAAGAAATGTTTTAATAATAATAATATCTATAGCTTTACTTACAATAATAAATACACAAAATACAATGTATGGAAAAATATTAACAGTAAATGATGAATTAGACATTGTAGGAGCAGGTATGACTGAAGCAACAGTTAAATTATGGGGATATATATTATTTTCATTTATAATTGTTATATTTTCTTATAGAGCTTTAAAATTTTTTAAAACAGAAAATAATACAGGAAAAGTTCTAAAAAATTTAGCTGTAATTCCTGGATTTCTTGTAGTATTATTTGTTGTTATGGTAGTATTTGATTTAGCGTATGTTAATTCAAATGAATTAGATAAGGAAAAAGATTATATAGCAGAAAATATAAATAATACGAAAAATGCATATAAAATAGATATCGAAGAAACCAATTTAAAAAATTCTGGAACTATTACAAAAGATGAATTAGAGGATAATAGTAAAGTTATTAATAATATAGCTATAATAAGTAAAGATGCAATAAAACAAGAATTAGAAAATAATCAAACGTTAATAGGACATTTCAATTATCCAAGCATTAATATTGCAAAATACAATATTGATAATGAAGAACAATTAGTTTATGTTTCACCAAGAGAAATAAAAAATTCAGGCAGAACTTATAATAATAAAACATATGAATATACACATGGAATGGGAGAAATTATAGCATCTGCAACAAAAAGCACGGAAACAGGAAATATAGAATATATTCAAAAAGATATTTCTGGAAAAAATGAAAAAATAAAAGTTAATGAACCTAGAATTTATTTTGGATTACAAACAAAAGAAACAATTGCAACTAATGTAAAAAACAAGCAAGAATATGATTATTCTGATGAAAATGGAGTAGAATATACATCTACATATTCAGGGAAAGCAGGCCTAAACTTAGGATTTCTTGATAGATTAATATTAGGAATTGCAAAGGGAGATGTTAACTTAGCTTTTTCAGGTGAAATAACTAAAGAAAGTAAAATATTAATAAATAGACAAGTAGTAGCCAGGGCAAAAAAAGCATTACCATATTTAATATATGATGAAGCACCATATACAGTAATTACAAATGAAGGTAAAATAGTTTGGGTATTAGATGCATATACAGTATCATCAAATTATCCATATTCACAATATACAACTATACAACATGATGGTATTAAAGAAAAAGTTAATTATATAAGAAATTCTGTTAAAGTTATAATAGATGCATATGATGGAACAATGCAATTTTATATAACTGATAGAACAGACCCAATAGCAATGGCTTATAGAAACATATATGGCGAGTTATTTGAAGATTTAGAAAAAGAAATTCCAGAAGATATATCAAGTCATTTTGTTTATCCACAATTTTTATATAATGTACAAGCAGAAATTCTAAAGGTATATCATAATGTGAAAACTGATGTATTATATAGAGGAGATGACTTATGGGATATTGCAAAATATAATAATACAAAATCAACAAAAATGTCAGGAACATATATGGAACCATATTATACTATGTTAAAAGTTGGTAATGATGAAAAATTAGGATTAATTCAAATATATACACAAAATGATAAACAAAATATAATTTCATATTTAGTCGGAAGCAATAATAATGGTACAAATGAATTAAAACTATATAAATTCTCAGCAGATAGTAATATCGTAGGACCAATGCAATTAAATAAACAAATAGAAGAGGATGAACAAATTTCAAGTGAATTGGAATCTTTAAATGTTACAGGAACAAAAATAACAAAGCAAATGATTATAGTTCCAATAGATAATACATTATTATATGTAGAGCCTGTATATCAAACAATGCTTAATGAATCAGAAGTATCTTTATTAAAGAAGGTTATAGTTGCATCAGGAAGCAAAGTAGCAATTGGGGATAATTTAAGTAAAGCATTAGAAAATTTACTATCTCAATATGCAGTTAATATTGAAGTTGAAAATACAGAGGATGTTGATGGATTAATAGAAGCAGTTATAAAGGCTAATAAAAATTTACTAGAATCAAGTGAAAATAAAGATTGGGAAATGATGGGTAAAGATATTAAAAAACTACAAGATTTAATATCTTCATTGGAAAAAGTAAAAAAAGAGGAAGATAAGAAAAAAGAGTTGATTGAAAAAGAATCAAATACAACAAATTCAACAGATACTAATGATGTAAATGTTGAAAATACAACATTAAATTCTAATATAATAAATGTATTAAAAGATGAATAAAAGTAAAAAACAAATTATTGACACATAAAAATATTTTTTATATAATGTGATTGAAATAAAAAAAGAAAGGAAGTTATATTTATGAAAAAGTATGTATGTGAATGCATTGGAACAGCAGTGTTAGTACTATTTGGTTGCGGTGTAGCAACAATAACAGGAGGAGATTTAGTTTCAACATCATTAGCATTTGGATTATCAATTATAGCAATGGCATATGTTATAGGAAATATATCAGGATGTCATATTAATCCAGCAGTATCACTAGCAATGTTAATTAATAAAAAATTAACATTAAAAGAATTTGCTTTTTATGTAATAGCACAAGTTATAGGTGCTTTTATAGGAGCAGGATTATTATATTTCTTTATTTCTAGTACAGGAATTAAAGATATATCAGCAGCATCATTAGGTGTAAATGGATTTGGAGAATCTTCAGCATTAGGAATAAATTTAGTAGGAGCATTTATTGTTGAAGTAATATTGACTTTTGTATTTATTTACACAATAATAGGTGTAACATCAGATGAAAGTAAATCATCAGTTGCAGGAATAGTAATTGGATTAACATTAGCATTTGTTCATCTACTTGGAATTGCTTTTACTGGAACATCAGTAAATCCAGCAAGAAGTTTAGCACCAGCTGTTATAGTAGGTGGAAATGCACTTAAACAAGTATGGGTATTTATAGTAGCTCCACTTTGTGGTTCAGCTATAGCTGCATACACATATAAATTCTTAAATAAAACAAAAACAGAAGGAAATAAGGAATAAAAATTAAAAAATGGGCACTACTCCTATAGAGGAGCATGTGTCCTTATTTTTTTCTTTAATCGTTCATTGCGTAAAAAAAGAAATTATAAATTATTAAAATGTGCCGCTTTCATATTAGAAATGAATTATTTATTATTTGCAATGTAATGACGAATGCGACTAAAATATGGTTAGAAATTCAAAATTATTTTTTGGAAAGAGTTCGTGCTTGACACGGAAGGGTGCCAAAAAATAATTTTAGAATTTCTTAGCTTATGTCAGGAGCCAAGGAATGTAATGAAAAATAATAAATAATTCATTTCTAATATGAACATCCCTCATTCTAACAATTAACAATTTCTAATTTTTACTCCAATCAATCATAAAGAAAAAAATAAGGACACATGCTCCTCTGTAGGAGTAGTGCCCATTTTTTTAAATCCATTCTCCATATTTTTTCTCATATAGTTTTTTAACAAATAATGCAACAAAGCAATATAGAACAGGAATACCTATAATTATAGATAATAAATATAGTGGAATTGGTACTAATCCAATTACTTGACCAAGCCATGTAAATGGAACAATAATTCCAATTATACATAGAGCAATTGAAGAAATATATACAAATTTATGTGCATTGCTTTGAACAAATGGAATTTTTGCAGTTCTTATAATATGCATACCAAATAAGTTAGATACTATACTGTAAGTAAACCAAACTGTTTGGAAAATTGCTGCTTCTCTAATTCCAAACACAAACCAAAGAAATGCAAATACAATTAAATCAAAAGCAGAACTTAAAGGTCCCATAACAAACATAAAATGTTTTAAGCCTTTCATATTAAATTTTCTTGGCTTTTTCAAATATTCTTCATCTACATTATCAAATGGAAGTGTTAATTGTCCGAAATCATATAATAGACCTTCTACTAATAATTGGATTGGTGTTTCAGGTAAAAATGGAAGTAGTACACTTGCTATTATAACAGACATAACTTCGCCAAAATTGAAACTTGTTGCCATTTTTATATATTTCATTAGATTTCCAAATGTTTTTCTTCCGTTCACGAACACCATCTAGCAATACATGTAAATCTTTTTCTAGAAGAATAATATCAGCAGATTCTTTTGCAATATCTACTGCTGTATCTACTGAGATTCCTACATCTGCATGTGTAAGAGATGGGGCATCATTAATTCCATCACCCATGTATCCTACAACATTACCTTCTTGTTTTAAAAGTTTAACAATTCGAGCTTTTTGAATAGGTGAAAGCTTTACAAATATATTTGTCTTTTTAAGAAGTCTGAAAATACCACTATCTGAAAGTTTATCTAAATCACTTCCAGTTACAATATTTTTGGAATTTATTCCAACTCTTTCACATATACATTTTGTAACATCTGCGTTATCACCAGTTAATACAACAACTCTAACACCAGATTTATTTAATTTTTCAATAGCAGATTTTGCTGATTCTTTTGGTGGATCTAAGAATCCTATAAATCCAAGAAGAACCATATTTTTTTCATCATCTACATCAAAAATAGTTGAATCTTCTCTAACATTATTTTTTTGACATACTGCAATAACTCTTAATCCTTCTTTATTTAAATTTTTTGAAATTTGTTTAATATTATCTTTTATAGAATTTGTAATAGGGGAAACTTGTCCTTTATAATCCACCATAGTACAAAGTTCTAATATTTCTTCAACTGCACCTTTTGTAATCATTTGTCTTTTAGTTCCATCTGTTACAATAACAGATAAACGTCTACGAGAAAAATCAAATGGGATTTCATCAATTAATTTATATTTTTCAATATATTCTCCCATATTATTTTCTAATGCTCTATTAACAACTGCTTCATCAATATTTCCTCTTAATCCTGTTTGAAAATAAGAATTTAAAAATGCGTGTTTTAAAACTCTTAAATCTTCTTGACCATGTACATCTAAATATTTTTCTAAAACAATTCTATCTTCTGTTAAGGTACCTGTTTTATCTGTGCAAAGAATGTTCATAGCTCCAAAGCTTTGGATTGAATCAAGTTTTTTTACTATTGTTTTCTTTTTTGACATTTTTACAGCACCTTTAGATAAGCTTGATGATAAAATAACTGGAAGAAGTAAAGGTGTAATACAAATTGCAATTGCTACTGCAAATGTAAAAGCTGTAACTGGGGCATGTTTCCATGCATTTAAAATAAATACAATAGGTGTCAAAACTAGCATAAATCTAATCAATAATTTACTTATATTTTCGATTCCTTTTTGGAAAGAAGATTTAGATTTATTTGATGTGATATTTTTTGCAATTTTACCAAAGTAAGTACTGTCGGCTGTTTTTATAACTGCACATTTTGCTGAACCACTAATTACATTTGTTCCCATAAAACAAATTGTATCTAAATCTGATACATTATCTATTTCATCAAGTGTAACTTGGGTAAAGGCAAGTTTTCTAACACTATCAGATTCTCCAGTTAAAGAAGATTGACCAACATATACGTCTTTAGATGTTAAAATTCTTAAATCAGCAGGAATCATTGAGCCTGCTGATAGAACAACAATATCACCTAAAGTAACATCTGAGATAGGAATTTGAGTCTCTTTTCCATCTCTTATAACTGTTGTATTTGTTGCAACTAATTCTTTTAACTTTTCAGCAGCTTTATTTGAACGAAACTCTTCAAAGAATTCTAACAAAGTACTTGCAGTTACTAAAACTATAATTACAATAATATTTGCATAACTTGGTTTTTCTGCAAGATAGACATCTGTATAAAATAAAATACATACAATACCGTAGCAAAATACAGTTAAATGGTGTAAGTAAGCTTTCTATAAAATAGTTATACCATTTTTTAGGTTTATTTCCACTTATTTGATTAGGACCATATTTTTGTAATCTAGCTTCTGCTTCAGCAGAAGTTAAACCATTTTCATTAATTCCAAAAGCTTTAATAAATTCTTCCTTTGGAAGTGTACATTCCTTTCCATATAAAGCTTTAATATCTGTGGTTTCTTTTGATTTTTCTTTTTGCATTTTAAATCACTCCATTCATTAGTATAAAATTATATATAAAAATTATACCACTAAATAAAAAAAATGAAATAGTATTATTATTTTTTTTTTGTTATTTTTGATTCCATCAAAAAAATCACACAAAAATATTATAAATAAATGTTGTACACATACAAATTAAGATTCCGACAGATGGTTGGAAGAGCAAAACTAAGAGCAGTCCATTTTAAACTTCTAGTTTCTTTTTTTATGGTTAGAAGAGTAGTTGTGCAGGGAAAATGTAAACAGGTGAAAATCATAACATTTATTGCAGTTAGTAATGTCCATCCATTTTGAGTTAATATTTTTCCTATTGAAAAAGTATCATCTAAATCAACTAGAGTATTTTTGCCTAAGTAGCACATTAAAATTATTGGTAAAACAATTTCATTTGCAGGCATTCCAAATATAAAAGCTGTTAAAATGTATCCATCTAATCCCATTAATCTGGCAAAAGGTTCTAAAAAATTTGAAATAATACTAAGTATGCTTGATTCTCCTATATTAATTGTTGCAAAAAGCCAAATAATTAGTCCTGCAGGTGCTGCAACAGCTAGTGATCTACCTAACACAAATAATGTTCTATCAAATATAGACCTAACTAATATTTTACCAATTTGAGGTTTTCTATATGGAGGAAGTTCTAATGTAAAAGATGATGGCAATCCTTTTAATATTGTTTTAGATAATATTTTTGATACAATTAATGTTAAAAATATTCCGAAGCATAATTATAAAAATAACACTAATAGTAGATATAATAGATGCTCCGTATACCTTGCATTGTGCCAGCAATAAAAATGGTAGCGATAGATATTAAAAGGGGAAATCTTCCATTACAAGGTACAAAATTATTAGTTAAAATTGCAATTAGTCTTTCTCTAGGTGAGTTTATAATTCTACAACCTACACATCCAGCAGCATTACATCCGAATCCCATACACATAGTTATCATTTGCTTACCTGTACAACAGCATTTTTTAAAAAATCCATCCATATTAAAGGCTATTCTAGGTAGATAACCTAAATCTTCTAAAAAAGTAAACAGTGGAAAGAAAATTGCCATAGGTGGCAGCATAACAGATATAATCCAGGTAATGGTCTGATAAACTCCATTAATTAGCATATCTGAAAGCCACAAAGGACAATGAACAAAATTTGAAAAATCTATTAATTTTTGTTGAAACCAGCTAAAAAGTGAAAATAATATTTGTGAAGGGTAATTAGCTCCAACAATAGTAATCCAAAATATAAGTCCTAAAAACAAAAACATTATTGGAAATCCAAATGTTTTAGAAGTCAGAATTTTATCTATTTTTCTGTCTCTTGAAGAATAATTTTTGTCATTAAATCTAATTACAGTTTTACAAATATTCTCAGATTGTTTTAAAATTGTGGAAACAACAGTATCTTTTATGTTTTCAGATGTGATAGATGCAGCCTTTAGTTTATTTAAAATTTCAATTTTTATTAATTGAATAAATGTATTATCAATAATCGAAATTGAAAAATTATCTTCAATAGATTTTAAAATTTTTTCATCATCATCTATAATTTTTAAAGAAATCCATCTTATCAAATTTGTAGGTATAGTTTTATAGTTTTTCAGCTTATTTTCTAATTTTTTTATACCATTTTCTATAATGTCAGAATAAATAATTTTATTTGGTGTTGGAATAATTTCTTTACTACAAACTTTAAGAATAACATCTTTAAGTTTATCTAAAGATTTCTTTTTTCTTGCTATTGTGCCAACAACTGGAACACCAAGTTCCTTTGATAATTTTTCTAAATCAACCTTAATTTTTTTCTTTTTAGCTTCATCTAATAAATTTACACAAACTATAATATTATCTGTAATCTCCATTATTTGAAATACTAAATTTAAATTTCTTTCTAAACAGGTTGCATCAACTACAACGACAGTTGCATCTGGATTACCAAAACAAATATAATTACGTGCAATTTCTTCTTCTTCAGAATTAGACATAATAGAATATGTACCAGGAATGTCTACAAGTAAGAATTTATTATTTTTATAAAAACATTCCCCGGGTTGCATTACTAACTGTTTTTCCTGGCCAATTTCCGGTATGTTGATGCATACCTGTTAAATTATTAAATATAGTCGATTTACCTACATTAGGATTACCAGCAAGAGCAATAGTAAAGTCATTTTGATTTTTTGAATTTTTAAAATCATTTTCTAATAAATTACTTCCTGTTGAAGATTTTGTAAGTCCCATAAGTAAAACCTCCTAAATTAATATATTATAGTTTATGAATTTTAAAATATATAGTTACAAAATTAGTAAAGAATATATATTTGAGAAGTATCTTCGTCTCTAATAGCTATTAAAGTGCCACGAATATCAAATGCTTTTAAACCACCAGATGGACTAATCAAAACAGGCATTATTTTAGAGCCTTTAACTAATCCTAAATCTAATAATCTTCTTTTAATACTTCCGTTTACAATTTAAGTTATTTATTGTTCCTTTTTTATATAAAGGCAAATTATTTAATGTATCAATTTTATATCTCATGAGTTATCACCCTATTTTATTATATTTTGTCGAAAAAGATAATGTTACTCTATTGACTTTTCTTTTTTATTATGAAAAAATAGCTTTAGATTTTCGAATAACATTTTTTTAGGAGGTTAAATTATGGAAAAGTTAAGAGGATTTGAAGTAGCAAAAGGATTTGAAAGTGCAGGAATTAATATGCCTGTAAGAAAAACAAAATATTCAGCAGGATATGATATAGAAGCAGCTGAAGATGTTGTAATACCAAGTTTTAAGAAAGGTGATAAACCAATTTTGGTAAAAACAGGTCTAAAAGCATATATGCAAGATGATGAGGTTTTATTTTTATATAATAGAAGTTCAAATCCAAAGAAAAAAGGGTTAATTTTATCAAACAGTGTAGGTGTTGTAGATAAAGATTATTATGGTAATGCAGATAATGATGGACATATTATGTTTGCATTTTATAATATTAAAGAGGAAGATATTGAAATAAAAAAAGGAGAGACAATAGGACAAGCTGTTTTCCAAAAATATTTAGTAACAGATGATGATTGTGCTGATGGTGTTAGAACAGGTGGATTTGGGTCAACTAACAAATAAACATAAAATAGAGGAATACATAAAAAGTTAAAAAAAATTTAATTTTTTTTAATCTTAGAGCGCCAAGGAAAACAGAATAGAATCTTATAAAAAATTAAAGGTAAGGGCTTTGACTTTTACCTTTTTTTGTAGTATAATAAATATGGTTAAAAAATCCAATAAAGTTATATAAATCCAAAGTATTTACATAACTTTATAATATTTTTTTGGCTAAAAAATTTAAGTGCTGAAAGGAGTTGACTTACATGTTTAATGTAGGAGATAAAATAGTTTATCCAATGCATGGTGCAGGGGTAATAGATTCAATTGAAGAAAAAGATATATTAGGGGAAAAGCAATCTTATTACATATTAAAAATGCCAGGAGAAGTTAAGGTAATGGTGCCAACAGCAAAGGCAGAAGAAATAGGAGTAAGAAATATTATAGATAAAAGTTCAGCAGATAAGGTTATTGGCGTACTAGAACAAGATGAAACTGAAATGGATAAAAACTGGAACAAGAGATATAGAGACAATATGGAAAAAATGAAAAGCGGAGATATATACGAAATAGCAGATGTTGTTAGAAACTTAAGCTTTAAGCAAAAAGAAAAAGGACTTTCAACAGGGGAAAAGAAAATGCTAAATAATGCAAAACAAATATTAGTAAGTGAATTAGTGTTGGCAGAACATGCTACTCAAGAAGAAGTAGAGCAATTAGTAGAAAATAAAATAAATACATCTTATATGATGTTTAGATCAGAAGACATAGAGCAACAAAGTGTTGTTAATAAATTTATACCATTTGATAGTACAGGAACAGATGAATAATAATACATAGGTCGCGTTATTATATTGTAATGCGACCTTTAAATATAAAAAATTTTTAAAATTGTATTGACAAATTTAAATTATCATATTATAATTACATTTGTTACGAACAGTTACCAGTTCAAAATATTATATGCAGATGTGGCGGAACTGGTAGACGCACAGGACTTAAAATCCTGCGGTTGAATAAACCGTGCCGGTTCGATTCCGGCCATCTGCACCATTGATATGAAGACGAACTTTTGAAAATATTCATAAGTTCGTTTTTTTTTGAGTGTAAACATATAGAGAGTAGTAATAGACATGAAAAAAGAAAAAGAACAAAAATTTGCAAAGAATTTAAATGTTTGCTTGTAATTTATTGAAAAATGTAGTATAGTATCAAATATAGGAAATGAAAAACCACAAACGTGGTTGCCGATGAATATGTAAAAAACACATCAAACCGACAATGAAGTGCACCCAAAAATTTGGACATAAAAGTTTAAATTTTGGAGGTGCATTTTTGATGGGAAAAAAGAGGCATAATTTAGAATCAAAATTAATGATAGTAAAGTATGTTTTAGAAGAACATCATTCAATATGGGAAGCTGCAGAATTTTTTGGAGTGGCATACCAAACAATCAGAATATGGGTTAAGCATTACGAAAATGAAGGAATTAACGGACTTACAATAAAGTAATAAAAAGAAACAAAATTTCGCAAAAATTTTAGTTATTGTTAAAAAAATAATTTTATAGTATAATATTCCAGTAAAGAGATGAAGAATTATGGAACAGAAATTAAACAAATTATATACAGAGTGTGTAACTGAATTAAATAAAATTGGGATAGATTTTTTAAATACAAAGCAATATGGTGAAATCAGTATATCTATTTCAAAAAGAAACAACAAAAGATATGGATGCTGTAAACAGGAAGAACCTGATAAAAAATATAAAACTATTACTAAAATTGGAAGAAGGAAAATCATAAGATATGAAAAGTTTAATAAACATCATATAGAAGTAAGTAAATGGGTATTAGAACTTGATGACGATATTATTAAAAATACTATAATGCATGAACTAATACATTGTATTCCATATTGTAATAATCATGGAGCAGAATTTAAAAAATATGCTAATTTAATAAATGCTACATATGGATATGATATATCAAGAGTTGGTAACAAGAAAAAAGATTTCGAAAAAAGTAACATTGAATATAATGATACAGAAAATTATAAGTATAAAATTATTTGCAAACAATGTAATCAGGAATTTTACAGACAAAGATTAAACAGAAACTTTACAAAAAAATATAGATGTGCCAAATGTGGTGGAAGATTTGAAATATATTTATTACATTAATATTTATACTCGCGGATAAAACAAATACTAATATAGAAATAGTAGTATTGGAGGTGAAAGACAAATATGAAGAAATGGTTAGCAATTATATTTGGAGTTATAATTGTATTTATAATAGTTAGAGCCTTATTAATATGGGTGTTTTAAAAGGAGGAAAAAAATGGATAATCAAGTTAAAGAAAGAAAAGTAATTAAATTTTTAAAAGGATTGGGAAAAAAAGCAAAAATTATAATAGGAATTGTTATAATTGTTGTAATATGTATGTTTATAGTTTTTGGTGTAAAGAGAAAGGCAGATGTAGATACAACTTTTTTAAGTCAAATATTAACAAAATCAAGTGAATTAACGACTGCAAAACTTAAAATTACAGGTTTATCAGAATATCATGATGAAGGGATATATATTTTTAATAGGTCAGATTTCACAATGTGTTATACTACTACAATTAGAGCAGGAATAAATTTAGAAAATGTCAAAATAAATTCAGACCCTATTCAGAAAAAAATATATATAACTATTCCTGATGCAGAAATTTTTGAAGCTAAAGTAGAACCAAATGATCTTAAATTCTATGGTACTGGTTTTGCAATATTTAATGTTAATGAAAAAGAAGATTTAAGTAAAGCTTTAGCACTTGCAGAAAAAGATGCAATGGAATATGCAAAAAATACGGGAATATTAGAAATGGCAAATCAACAATCTGAAACACTTATAAAAGGTATTTTGGCAAATGCAATACCTAAGGGATATACAATGGAAGTTAAATAACTTTGCTTTCGGGCAACAAGAAAAAATTCTAAAAATGTGTTGCATGAAAAAAAGAAAACTGATATACTTTAAATGTAAAATTAAAGAACAAATGATGAGGAAAGGAAAAAGGTGGTAAATTTGAAAAAAGATAATAGAGGAATTACACTTATTGCCCTTGTTATAACTATTATTGTTTTACTTATATTAGCAGGAATAAGTATAGCAACATTAACAGGAGAAAATGGATTACTAACAAAAGCAAGTGATGCAAAAATTGAAACAGTAAATGCAAATGTATTTGAAAAATTACAAATAGAGGAATTAGCCTACTTAACAGACAAATCTACTTTAAAAGAAACATCAACTTTAATAGAATATTTACAATCAAAAGATATTATCGAGGATGAAATAGGAGGAGAAGGTTCAGGAAAGTGGCAAATAAATGTAACAGCATTGTTAGGAACTAGACAATCACTAGGAAATGGAGATGCAACAGTAGAATTAAAAGATGTATATATGCTAGAAAAGCAAAGTGTACCATCTGGTAGTATAGTAAATACAAAAGTTGCAACAACAATGCCGATAAGGATTGCATCAACAACCACAAGTCAAGTTACATACAAAATTGTATATTATGGAAACAATACAAGTGATATTGCAAATCTTGGAAACTTATCTGATAATATAACAATAAGCAGTCCATCAGGTCCTACAGGAGATACAACAGATTATAAAACAGCATTATATGATCATTATAAAAATATGAATTATGAACAAGTAGAAGGACCTAATGAAATTGATGGAACAAGTGCAACATGGTTATTCAATGGAGCAGTAGAAGACAACTGTCCAGCTTACATAGAGTATAAAGGTGGAGTATATAAAGTAGTTTATACTGATGACAAAGTGCAAGAAGTAGTAAAAGTTTCTTCAAATGCAGATTTTACTACATTTGGAGTATATACAATTGATGGAAATGATGTTTTAGTTACTCCAGGAAAAGAAAAAATAGTACACGAACATAGAACTTTTTCATCATACTATTATTTAGATGAGGATGGAAATATGACAGATGTGCCATTCACTTCTGGATATTATGCTGATGGAGAATATTATGACGATTCTGGGGCGCTTGTTCTTGTGGAGCACCGAGGAATGGCTGAGTAGTCTGAGTTCGCGGAGGCGTAGTTTCTGTCTAAAATCTAAAATCCAAGAAACAAAGGGATTTAGGGACGTTCATTTTTTCCCTCTTTTAGGGACATGGGGACACTCCTTGGTTATTTACAAGGAAGTGTTCCCTTTTTTTTTTATTTAATCATTCATTTCGTTCAAAAAGAACTTGTAAATTATTAGAATACGCCTTTTTCAGGTTCAAAATGTATTATATTATTTTGCATGTAATTACGAATGCGACCGAAAAAGCTTTAGAAGTTGTTATATTAGAAAATGAGGAATGTTCACGGTACTTGAGGTACGAAAGGGTCTGAGTGGAAGAGGCTCGTTTTCTAATATAACAACT
>CAMNPT010000016.1 GCA_946548575.1 uncultured Clostridium sp.
CTCCATCTGTATCTATATTTACATCTGGTTTTCCATCTCCATCTGTATCTATATTAACATCTGGTTTTCCATCTCCATCTGTATCTATGTTTGTGTCTGGTTTTTTATCTCCATCAGTGTCTATATTTGTATTTACTTGGTTATTTCCATTATTTTTATTATCTACTATGTCATTTGCACTACTTGCTTTGTAGTTATTATCTTCTGCTACCCTTACTGTTACTCCTATATATTTTCCTATTAAGTTTGTTGTTCCAACATCTCCTATTGTATATTTTTCACTTGTTGCTCCTTCAATATTTGTTTTACTTGTTGCATTTGCATCTGTAGAATACCACCATTGATATGTTTTTTCTCCTGTACTATTTGTTGTTACTTTAGCTTTTAACTCTTGTCCATATTCTACTTTTCCTGTTATTGTCACTCTTGTTGTTGCATTTATTTTTGCTATTGTAGCAACATAAGTTTCACTTACTGTTTCATAATTTTCTGTATCTCTTGGTGTAAATGTTACTGTTATTACTGCCTTTCCTGTTCCTGTTAATGCTTTATATTTTACTGTTGTTTCTACACCAGTTTCATTTGCTATTATATTTGTTGCTGAACCACCTGTTATGCTTACTGCTTCTGTATCACTTACTGCTGTTAATGTTCCTGCACAGTTTACCTCTGATTTCATTGTTGCTGTGAATTCCGCTTCTGTATTATAATTTACTGTTCCACTTGTTTCACTTAATTTTAATTTAGGTGATGCTTTTGAGATTTTTTGTCCATCTGCTTCTGATCCTGTTCCATCTCCATTGTTTTTCTTATCTGTTATATCTGATATTGTTTTATCATAATAATTTTCTTTCTTTAATGTTACAACTACATATATGTATTTATCTACTAATCCACTTCCAACTGTATAGTCTTTTGAAGTTGCTCCACTTATTGGTGTTCCCCCTGCTTTTGTATTATTTGTATTGCTATACCATTGATATGTTACAGTTACATCTGATGGATTTAATCCTGTTACATCAGCTGTTAATTTTTCTCCATATATTGCTTTTCCTGTTACTTTTACATTTCCTACAATGCCAACTTTATATACAGTTACTTTCTCATTGCTTACATTTCCTTCTTCATCTTTTGCCCATATATAATATTCTCCTACATTTAAATCATCTTTTGTTACTGTTATACTTGTTGTTTTTGTTACATTTGTCCAATTTTTTGGCTCATTTTCATCTGTTGTTATTTGCCATGCTACAACCTTTCCAACTTCATCTGTTATTTTTATATCTAATGTCTCTCCATAAGTTATATCACTAACCTCTATTATTGGTGCTGTTCTATCTATAAATATTGTTTTTGAATATTCATTATTTTTATTTTCTGCTAAATCTTGTATTGCCCCTTGTGGTAATTTTATAGTTTGATTTCCATCTGTTCCTCCAGTCACTACTAACTTATACTCTGTATCACTTATTTGCTCTAATTTACCTTTTGTTCCATTTATTACTTCTATATCTTCTTCTTTGAAATTATCTATTTTTTCGCTAAATGTAAATGTATATGTTACTTGTGTTTTATTTGTTGAATCTCCTACATCTGTCTTTATTTCTACTGTAGGATTTGTATAATCTTTTGTTATTGTTTTAGTTACTTCTTCTTCATTTCTATTTCCTGCATTATCATATACAGAACTTTCTTTTATTGTGACTTTTTGTTCTCCTTCTGTTCCACCTGATACAACTATTGTATATTCTGTATCACTTATTTTCTTAAATTCACCTTTTGTTCCATTAACTACTTCTATATCGCTTTCAGTAAATCCATTAACTGGCTCATCAAATTTGAATGTATATGTTACATCTGTTTTTCCTGTTACATTTCTATCCTGAGGTATATCTGTTGTTATTTCTGCTACTTTTGGTTTTGTGTCATCTTTTGTTATTATTTTAGTTGTTTCTTCATTTTTGTTTCCTGCTTTGTCAGTTACTACTCCTTCAGGTATTGTTATTTTTTGTTCTCCTGAACTTCCTCCTGTTATTTCTATTGTGTATTCAGTATCACTTACTTTGTTAAATTCACCTTTTGTTCCATTTTCAACGATTATATCATCTATGTTAAATTCATTTACTGGTTCTGTAAATTTTATTGTGTATATTATTTTATCCTCTTTAGTCTTATCTCCTGTATCTGCTGTTATTATTATTCTTGGTTTTGATCCATCATTTTTCCATATTGCAAAATATTCTCTATCACCTGTACTTCCTTTCTCTAGTGTTACTGTACTTGTTATTTCTGTTAATCCTGTTCCTGTCCATCCTAAAAATGTATTATCATCTTTTTCTGGATTTTCCAATGTAAATGTATCTGTATCTGGAGTATAAGAAGTCGGATTATTTGTGATTAATTTTGAACCATCTGAGTCAAAATATCTAATTGCATATTGATTGCGGTTATATTCAACATTGTACAAACTGCTTGGAATTTGTTCAACAGTGTAATATGTTTCTCCCTGATATTCATAACCTTCATAGCTTATTACACTTCTTTTGTTGATATATACTAAATATGACCCTTCTACTTGCTCTATTCCCAATGTTTTTAACGCATTTTCATCAAGCAAAATATATTGACTCCATCTATCTCTTGCTATTTCAGCACTTTCAAAAGCTATTTCAGCTTTAGTGTCGTCAATATCGTCACTTAATCCTTTTATTTGATTAATTAGCTCTACATTTCCGTTTTTTTCCTCTTCATACCACTCATTTACTTTTGATTGCATTATTTTTAAGCCTGTTTCAAATTTTGTGAACTTTGAAGATTTTATAACAGATATTCCGCTATAAGTTCCTATTGATGCCAATATTAGCAATATAATTATTGTGATTACTAATGACATCATTGTGATTCCCTTTACTCTTGACTTCTTTTTCTCCATGTTTATTACTCTCCTTAAAAATTATTTTCCTGTCCCCATTTTACAGGAGTAATTTCAAGGTTTCAATAGATATATTTTCCACATTTTTTTTTGTCGATTTTTGTGTTACGGAAGCACTTTTTAAGAGTTTTATACAAATCTATTAAATTTTGTTTACATTTTAGTAACTTTTTTGACATTTGAAATATTTTTGAAATATTTTTTTGAAAAATTGCCGTGAATTGCTTATTTCCCTAAGCAAATTTGAATGGCACCAATTTCTCTTTATTTTAGAGATTTAGAAACGATTTCTTTCAAACCTAACGGAATTAACGAATTAAAGACGGATTCATTTTGACTAAAATAATTCTCAATCAAAACAAACCCGTCTTTAATTATTCAACTCTATTTAATAATTTACTTATAAATATAATGCCACTCTAAATCCAATCCTATCATTAGATGTTGAAGGTGTACTAGTTGCTCTATAACTTACAGGATAAATGTCTTTTCTATCTGCATAAGTTCCACCTCTATACACTCTATTATCTGTATTATAAGCCTCCATTGTCCATTCGCCAACATTTCCAGCTAAGTCATATATGTTTTTTGTCACATAATCAGCATTTGAACCAGTTATTGAAGGACCATCATTTTGTTCATATACCCCTCTTCCTGATGATTGTACTACATATGAACTTATACTACAGTTTTCATTCTTATAATTATTATCAATCCAGTTCATTATGGCATCCCATTGTACTCCATAGATTAATGTACTTTTTACACTAAATCCAGATTTTCCTGTATACATATTTTTAGATTTATAAACAGCACCTGAGGTTCCAATATCGCTCATTGATTCTCCCCATTTTATATTATTATATACTGTTTCTCCTTGTTTACTTACTAGTGTACTATCATCATTTCCTGCTTCATATCTTGCTACATAAAACCCTTTGTAATTAATTACGCTTGTCTTCATCTCATTATAATCTGCAGCCTCTGAAGAATATCCTCCACTAGTTAGTATCTCTTGAGCTGTACCATTTGTTGGTATATTATCAAGCTCTCCATCTTTGTATCCCTTATATCTTCTAAAATCTGATTCATTTTCTACTGGAACCCATACAAATTGATTTCCATTTAATTTTGATGCAGATGTGTGATTTATACCTTTTCCGCTGTCCTTTTCATAATCAGAAATTACTATACCTTCATCTTTCGTTCCACCTACATAGTAAAATCCCTCTGGTATTGGCACTTCACCTGTTAGTACCGCTCTTATAGCATTATTATTGTTATCTTCTAAAATTCCCTTTATTGTAGTGTTTGTTATTTCATCTTTTTTTAATTCTCTTATTCCAGAACCTTCTGCCTCTCTAAGTTCATCATCATTTAAATTAGTTTCTTTCATTATTTTGTTGTATTGGTCTTTCATTAAAAGTAGTATTTCATTATCACTTTTTCCTACGTTGTATTCTTGTTGTATTTTTGCGATTTTCTTTTCTTGATTTATACTTTTATTTTCCATCGACATATAAATTATGGTTAAAACAATAAGAATAAATAACATTGAAACAACAACATATACTACAACAGAGCCTTTTTCTTTTCGATTTTTGTATGTTAAATTCATACTTTCTTCTCCTATAACATTACTTTGCAAAAATATCATTAATTTAAATTTTTATCAAAATCATTTTACTATAAAACTCTTTTTTATTCAAGACTTATTATTATTATTTTGATATTTTATATGCTTGTAAAAAATATTATTTTAAATGTTTAAAAAGTTAATAAATGCTTCTAAACCTTCTTTAATATCACTATATGTAATATCAAAATTTCCAGTATACCATGGATCTGCAATATCTCTTGGATTTTTAGATAGGTCTAATAGTCTAAAGACTTTTTTATCTACATCTTTACCTAAAATTTTTTCTATGTTTCTTAGGTTACTATTTTCCATTGCCAAAATGTAATCATATTTTTCATAATCAGCTTTTATTAATTTTCTTGCATATTTTCCTGAAGTACTTATACCAAATTCAGCAAGCTTTCTTGCAGCTGGTGGATAGACTGGATTACCTTCTTCTTCATTGCTTGTTCCTGCAGATTCTATTAAAAATTTTGATTCTAATCCTTTTTTCTTTATCATGTCTTTAAACATTAATTCTGCCATTGGAGATCTGCATATATTTCCTAAACATACGAATAAAACTTTTATCATATTTTCACCCTCTTTATTTGATATGTTTTATTATATCAAATTTATTTATTATTATAAAGATTTGATGCAGATATTGATTAATTTTTATATAATTATACTAGAAAAATATTTAAAAAAGTATTGCAATATATGAAGAAATGTGCTATTATATATAGGTGATTGATTAAAAATTATTTTAAATCGAGGTGTAGCGCAGTTGGTAGCGCGCGTGGTTTGGGACCATGAGGTCGCAGGTTCGATCCCTGTCACCTCGACCATATTTTTGCGATTTTTGCAAAAAGTCGAGAGAATTTATTAAAATTCAAAAACATTCAAATATGCTATTTTCTAAGAAAATTAGGAAATAGCATATTTTTTATTCTTTCAAAAAATGCTGAAAAATTTGAATATTTTATTCCGCTAAGTAATTCTTTAAAATTCACAACTTCCATAAGTTCTAGGATATGGAATAATATCTCTTATGTTTTTTATTCCTGATATGTTACTCTTTTAAATTCTTGTTTTATTGTTCTTTCCAATTTTTCTATTAAGCCTTTTTCCTCAATACAATTCCCCCTTTTATAATATTTGCATTTCTTTTAGTTCAAGTTCAGTTTTTTCTTCCCATGAAGATGCTTGAACTTCTGCTATATGCTCTTTTTCAAGTATTAACATCAATATTCTTGATTGACCTATTCCTCCGCCAATTGTATAAGGCAATTCTTTTTTTAGTATTTTCTGATGATATGGATATTCTAATCTATCTGTACATTTAGCTTTTTCTAATTGTTCTTTTAAAGACTTTTCATCTACTCTTATTCCCATTGAAGAAATTTCTATTGTCTTATCAATTGCTTTATCATAAATTAATAAATCTCCATCTAATTTCCAATCATCATAATCTGGACTTCTTTTATCGTGAACTACACCAGATTTTAATTTATATCCAATTCCTATTATAAATACTGCCTTTTTCTCTTTTCCTATTAGTTGTTCTCTTTCAATAGGTGTTTTATCTGGATACATATCTTCTAATTCTTGACTTGTTATAAAATATATTGTTTTAGGCAAATCTAATGTTAAATAATGATATTTCTTTTTCATAAATACTGACGTTTGTCTAATTGCTTTATAAATACTTTTTACTGTATCTTTTAAATAATCAATTGTTCTGTCTTCCTTTCCTATCACTTTTTCCCAATCCCATTGCTCTACATATAAAGAATGAATTTTATCTACAACTTCATCTTTTCTAATTGCTTTCATATCTGTATATATTCCTTTGTGCATAGGTATTTTATATTTACCAAGTGATGCTCTTTTCCATTTAGCAAGAGAATGTACTATTTCAAATTTCTCATCTTCTTTTTTAAAACTTACTGCTTTCTCTACTCCAGTTAATTTATCTTGTAACCCAGTAGATGTTTTTACAAATATAGGACTTTGTACTTTTGTTAATCCTAATCTTACTTCTAATTGGCTTTCAAAATGTTTTTTACATTCATCAATAGCCTTTAATGTTTCTAAATAACTAATTTCTTTCTTCATTTTAATTCCCTCTTTCTTAATTTAATTTTTGGTAAAATCATATAATTGTTGGTACGAAATCAAATATTTCGACAACAATTTATTAAATAAATTAAGATACTTGTAGGACATATCTATTTCATGTTTTGTTATTATTGTCATTATTATTATCATTTTCACTTTCCATTTTTAAACCACCTCACTTTATATTTTGAATTTTAATTTACTCTAATTTATTATCTTTAATAACATAAGGTTTTCCTCCTTTCTAATACAAAAATACCTGTATCATCCTACAATAAGGACGAATACAGGTATCCGCGGTGCCACCTTATTTATTATTAAAGACACTTATATCTCATTACTTTAATAATCACTTTTTTATTCTGCTCCAACAAGCATAGCAATATGATGACGGATTGCTTCCGAACTAGTCTACTAAGCACCATAGCCTTTCGGTAGTCTGCTCAGAGGTGTTCTTTCACTAAACTCTTATAACTACTTCACACTATACGTAGCTCACTGATATAAGTTGTAAAGTTACTTTTCCTCTTCATAGCATTTATAATAAAATAATACTACAAATTTACTATATTTGTCAATATACTTATGTAAGCTTGTGCTATTATTGGATTTTCCATAATGTAATTAAATTTATATAAATATAAAAAATAAACTAATCGCCACCATAGGTCAATAAATATGGTGATAATTAGTTTAATATTTATAGTCATTTCTTCATTTTTCACCTCTACCTATAATTTTAGATGATTTTAAGGTAAGAATCAAATATCTTTATATTTTATATATTTTATACATGATATTATTCCTAAAATTATAAATATACTAACTAATGCAAATATAATACCATGGTTTCCCGCATAGGGTAATGTCATTTTATGGTTTTCTACGGCTGGTTGCTTTGTTTGCTTTATTTGCATTTGTATTGTAGCATCTTCAACATCAACAATTGAATCTATTTTTTCCTCATTGTTTTTACTATTATTTTCGTTTGTATTTGTTTTTTCAATAGCATTTGTTTCATGTTCATCTACTTTAGGTGTTAAGTGATTTTTTGATATTTTCATCTTTATTGTTTGTTTATTTCCCGCTAAGTCTTCCACTGTTATATTATCCTCTATAGCTACATTATAAATTCTAGTAATCGTTTTTTTGTCCTCCAATAAACTCCAATCAGCTTTCTCCGATAACTCTTCATTTGATATTATTGTAACCATTATTTCACCACTATCATTTACATCACTATATTTTATTTGCAATTGAGGTGGTACTTTATCTATATTATTTATTTCTATTATTTCATTTTTTTGATTATTTGATAAATCTGAAACTCTAATATTTTCTTTTTTATTGTTTGAATACGTTTTTGTTAGGCTCTTTTTGTCCTCTGATATAGTCCATCCTTCTAGTTCTTGTAATTGTTTATTAGAATTTATTGTTACTTGTACATCTTTGTTAGTTCTTTCTTTGATGCTATATATAACATTTGTTAAAAATTCTTCAACATTATTACTGCTATTAATTAGTACTTTTGATTTATTTCCTTCTAAATCTTCAAATTCAACTTCTTCTGTTGTTTCTTCTGTATATACCTTGACTAATGAATTTTTTTCTTCTGATAATACTAATGACCACCCTTCTTTTGGTTTTAATTCTCTATCTGCAATAAAAGTAGCTTCTACATTTCCATCATAAGTATCTTTAAGGATATATTGTACTATATAATTTTCATTATTATCATTAATATTATTAATTAAAATTTTCTTCTTACTTGTATTTCCCATTAAATTTGTCACTTCTATTTCTTCTAGTCCATTTTCTGTATATGTTTTTGATAGTGTTTTCTTATCTTCAGATATATTCCATCCTTCTATTTCCTGTAGTTTTTCGTTTCCTACTATGGATACTAATACTTTATTATCTTTCAATTCACTAAAGTTATATGTAACTGTTAATAATAGTTTTGTTTTATCTATATTGTTAATTTCTATTGGTATAGTTTTTGTATTTCCTGCTAAATCTTTTATTGTAATTTCTTCTTTTGTGTTTTCTGTATAATCTTTTATCAATGTTTTTCTATCTTCCGATAACCCCCATCCAGATAAAAACTTCAATTCTTCATTTCCTCTTATTGTTACTCTTACATTATAACCTGTTTTTTCTTTGGTACTATATGTAACTGTAGCTTCTGGGGCTTCTTTATCAATATTTGTTATATTTATATTTCCATCTAATTTTTCTCCTCTAATATTTACTATAGAATATTTCTCATTGGTATTTTCATTAAATGTTTTTGTCATTACTTTCTTGTCTGCAGACAAGGTCCATCCGTTTAAAGCTTCCTTCAGTTCTCTATTAAAACTTACTGTAACGACTACAGGTTGATTTGTTTTCCTCTTAGTACTGTAGTTCACCATTCCTGAAAATTTTTCATATGCTTCTTCAGTTAATTCTGGTACATCCGGAACAAATGTTTGACATCCATAATATTTATATCCAGGTAAACGCTGTTCCGAAAATGTAGTCTTTGCATATACTATTGTGTTTTTTCCAATTAAAAAATAGGTATATCTTGTTGACTTTCCTTCAGCTTTTAAATTATCCCAAGTAGTATCAACAGCATACCACTTTTTTTCATCTGGATGATACACATAATTCCATGAATGGGGTTCTATAGTTCCATCATTATGCGTAAGATCTCCGTTTAATTTGAGGCATTTTATCCCTTTTTTATTACATAGCAATTGAAATAACCTTGATTGTGCATCGCATACTCCATGCTGATTAATAAGTGGATCATAAGCAGTTTGATCTATTTTCGTATCATCTTGTTTTTTATAAACAACAGTATTACAAATATAATCATGACACTTTTTTACAATTTCATATGTACTTGTTCCATTAATAGAATTTACAACTTCTTCTAATTTTTGGTTAAAGTTTTTATAATCAGACCTTTCACTAATTACCGAATTTAGTGTTACATAATTATATGTTATTTTACTAGTTGTTTTATTAACTTTATAATCTATTTTAAATTGAGGCCTAAAATACCAATATATCTGTGGATTATCTTCATAAAATGCTACTAGTCCATCAGTTATATAACCATATATTTGACTATTTATTATATCAGAAGAATATGTTTCGTCATTATAAAACCTTGTTATATCGATACTATATGTTTGATTAGAAAAATTTACTTTTGTACTTCCAATACCAGTAGTATCTTTTTTTAGTTCTCTATATGTATTTTTTGATATCTCATTTTTTAATTGACTATAATAAAATGTGTCTGGATCAATATCTTTACTTGTTGTGTATGAATTTAACTCTGTTGAATAATCATTTTCTTCAGAATCAAATTCTATTGCTCCTTTTATATATTCATTTGTTTCCTTAGTTATAGTAATTTTTGAATCTGATGCATATACATATTTTGTAATATTTATTATCCCCATAACAAGTATTATTACTAAAATCATTCTTCTCGTTATTTTACACATAATTTTTTTCCTTTTATTAACTATACATTTATTCTAGGTTTAGTATAGCATTTTTTCATATTATGTTCAAGTTTTTTTTTATAACATTACAGAAATGTAATATTATTGTAATATTACATTTTTAAAACTATTTTATAGCTTTCCCTTCTTATACAGTCTTAATATCAAGTTCTTATACATCCAGCCAAGATTTTGATACACGTTTCCACCTCACGATGCAATGCTTATGTTTCTCTATATGGTTGGCGATATATACCTCCAATTCGGACTTTCACCAATAAGCTAAAAAATATGTCTGTCACACTAAACCAAAAAAAGAGGCAATGCCTCCTTTTTCGGTACAATTGATATGTTTCGATTTCAGTGTATTACTGCTTTTCGATCCTATTTACAAAGGTCCTGAAATATCTGCATACTTCCTTTTTCTTACCATACTCTGTAAGATAGCATTTTTCTCTTTCTTCTGCATAACCATTGTCTATGAGCCATTCTGCTCTATAGTAGTCAAAAATAGTATCAGCATCCACTTTAACATCATATGTCTGATGTAAATATCTTGCTTGCCATACACCATCGTGCGTAAGATACTCATGGTTATTATTGTCGTGCCATACTTCGATTATATCCTCTCCGATACCAAAGCAGTGATATGCATCAACTATTCTCTTTGCATGTTTCTTTGCCTCTTCTGCTACTTTCTGCAATCCATTTATAATAAGGATTTCATCAGCTGTAATTCCCATAATCTTCTCCATATCAAACATCTTTTTTCCTCCTTTTATTGCTTATATAATTGATATACAATATTCGGAGGGTTACAGCAACCTCTCCGAATACTTTTAAAGTATTCAAATTGGTGCTGTAAACTGCACAATTTGATATATAAATTATATCGTGTTTTATGTTAATTGTCAAATAGTCAGAAATATAATAATTTATTTTAAATCGTTCACTCTAATTTTTATGAATCAACTAAATTATCTCTAGGAATTATACTTCAATATCGTATCCATATCTTTATCTCCTCTACCAGATAGATTTATTATTATACTATCATCTTTATCATATTTTTTAGCTATTTTTATTCCGTATGCTATAGCATGACTACTTTCTAATGCAGGAATAATTCCCTCTAGTCTTGTTAATAGCTTGAATGCATCTACCGCTTCTTTATCTGTTATACTATCATATTTTACTCTTCCAATTTCATTTAAATATGCATGTTCCGGACCAATTCCTGGATAATCCAAGCCAGATGAAATTGAATATGCATCTTGAACTTCCCCGTTTTCATCTTCCATAATATATGTTTTCATTCCATGAAGAATTCCAATTTTATTATTATAAATAGCACTTGCATGTTTACCAGTTTTTATTCCTTTTCCTGCTCCTTCAATTCCATATATCTCTACACCTTCATCTCTTATAAATTCATTAAATAATCCTATACTATTACTTCCACCTCCAACACATGCAACAATTGCCTTAGGCAGCTTATTTTCTTGTTCTAAAATTTGTTTTCTTGCCTCTTCTCCAATAGTTTTTTGAAAAAACTTTACCATTTCAGGGTATGGACTTGGGCCAACACATGAACCAATTAAATAAAAGCAATCCATGTTTTCTAATAGATATTTAAAGGCAACATCAACAGCTTCTTTTAAAGTTTTATCGCCCTCTGTAACCTCCACAACATCAGCTCCAATAAGTTTCATTTTTTGTACATTACTAAATTGCTTTCTTGCATCTTTAGCACCCATAAAAATTGTACACTTTAAATTAAACAAACTACATACAGTAGCTGTTGCAACACCATGCTGCCCAGCTCCAGTTTCTGCTATAATATGAGTTTTACCCATTCTCTTGGCAAGCAAAGCTTGACCTATAGCATTATTTATTTTATGTGCTCCTGTATGATTTAAATCTTCTCTTTTCAAAAATATCTTTGCTCCACCAGCATACTTACTTAAATTTTCTGCATAATATAATGGTGATGGTCTTCCTACATATTGTTTTAAATAATATTCATATTCTGTTAAAAATTCTTTGTCATCCTTTGCTTTTAAAAATTCTTTCTCAATTTCATTTAATTTTTCTTTTAAATCTTGTGGTACATATTGTCCACCAAATTCTCCATAATTCATTATAATTACCTTCTTTCTTTAAATTAAAATATCTTTTATAAAAACTGTTTTTACACCAGTGCCAGTCTGATTCCATATGCACCACCTCCTTTTTAGCATACAAAAAAACACATATATGGTTTTCATCACTCCATATATGTGCTTTAATAATATACATTTTATTATTTTAAAGTATGACAAATTTGTATGGGTGATTTATATTTTCCCATACTATCCACCAATTATTTAATTTAACATTAATTAAACTATTCATGGACATTGCCTCCCTTTAACTATCATTATTATTATACTATTATTATTTCTATTTCGTCAACTCTATTTAACCGATTTTTTATGTTTTTATTTCTTATATAATCTCCTTCAAATTCTTCAGCTAATATATCCATGCTTATACTATCATAATATTTTCCATTTATAAATTTACATTTTCTTCTTCTTCCACATTCTTTAAACCCACACTTTTCATAGCATTTTAATGCTCTAGTATTAAACTCCATTAAATCTAATTTAATATTATTTAGGTTCATGTATTTAAATCCATATTCTAATATTAAATTAATAGATTCTGTTCCATATCCTTTATCCCTATATTCCTTATCTCCTATAAAAATCCCAAGTGTTGCTGTTCTATTTATATTGTCTATTTTTTCTAAACCAACTGTACCAATCATTTTATTATCATCATTTGTAACTATAACAAATGTAGCCTCTGGACTTGAATGATATTCCAGATATTTCTTTTCACCTTCTAGGGTTGTAAGTATTCCGCTTTTACCGGTATAATCTGTAATTTCAAAATCATTTAGCCATTCTGTAAAAAGCTCTACATCTTCACTATTTCTTGGAGATAAATATATTCTATCTCCTAATAATTTTTTAAAATATTTCATATTTATCACTCCCATTTAACATTTTATAAATTATTTTTCTATGACTTCTATAATCCTTTATTTTTTTATCCATAAATACATTCCCGTTATGACATTAGGCTTATATTTAAATCCTGCCCTTTTATAAAATTCCTCATTTCCTGCAGTTGGAGTTAGTTCAATTTGCATTTTTTCTCCTTCTTTAACACCTTCTTCAATTAACCTTTTTAATTCATTTACTATTTTTAATCCGATTCCATTTCCTTGAAATTCTGGTTTAACACATATATCACTCAGCATACAAACAATGCTATAATCTCCAACTACTCTTCCTATTCCAGCCAAATTACCATTTACAATAGCTTTTACCATATACATTGTATTATTTAGTGCTTTATTAATTTGTTCTTTTGAATATGTCTTCCATCCAACTGATTCTACTACCTCAAGAAATTCTTTAGTAGAAATTGAATATTCTAATTTTATATCCATAAATTTAATAGCTCCTATATCTTTATTTTTTTCTTGCAAATATTATATTACAACATTCCTTTTTTAGCAACAATTTGAAAATATATGCTTTTTATGATATAGTTATCAAAGTTAAAAACTTATTTTATAGGAGAATATAATTTATGGAAAAACGAGACTTATATGATATTAATAGAAACTTAACAGGAAAAACTATTTTTAAAGGTGAACCTGTTCCAGAGGACAGATATATAATTGTTGTTTTAATATTTATACAAAATAGTGACGGAAAATTTTTAATTCAAAAAAGAAGTGAAATAAAAAATGGCAAATATGCTACTACTGGTGGTCATCCAAAGTCTGGTGAAACCAGTATTCAAGGTATTATAACTGAAGTAAAAGAAGAAATTGGATTAGATCTTAAAGCAAATGATTTAAAACTATTTTATTCAAGTAGATCTGATTTAAAAAGAGTTTTTTGGGATGATTATTATATAAAAATGGATATACCTAATATCCAAAATCTACCATTACAAAAAGAAGAAGTTGAGTCTATATGTTGGCTATCAATAGATGAAATTAAATCTCTAATGAAAGAAGATAAATTCTTTAAAAATCACTATGATGAATTTGAAATATTATTGAATTGGTTGAAATGAGTTACTAATTATGATACATAATTTGATTTTTGTTGAATATTTATATTGTATATAACCTACTATACAAATAATGACAATTGGAATTAGCAGAGGTATTCCTAACAAAAAAAACTAATTTGATTATTTACATTAAGCCAACTTTTTTGATTAGCTTCTGTTATTTTATCCTCTAATTCCAGTTCACCAATTAAAAAAGGAGAATTAGGATTATGATTTTTGATATTTTCTTTTACTAATCCTTGATTTGCATTCGCATAACAATATTTGCATAAATGCATACAGGTATTATAAGCTCCTATATCATTTCCCATCAAACAATTACATCCTGTTCTTTTACTATTATTTTTAGGCGTTTTTAATTTATTCCCTATTGCTTTTTCAACTATTTCTTGACTCATACACCCAGTTATATCTAAACCATAGTCTTTTAAATATTCTTTTTCACAACAAGCATGTATTGTTATATTATTTTCTTTACTGATTTTTGAGAATGCTTTTGCAATCTCTATTTGTTCTTTTTCTGTTGGTGTTCTTAAATCAGGTGCATTTCTTTTAACCTTCTCATACATATCTAAAAAACTAATAGTACAATCCTCTGTGTATCCTTTCAGTTCACTTAATAACTTTTCAAAGCATCTAATATGAACTGATACATCAAATTTATCATTTATAAGGATTGGATCATAGCGAAGTGCAACCGCATTTTTTCCTATATTTTTTGATAATTCTTTAAAATCTCTAATAACTTGCTTTTTATCTGGAACATTTGGTTCAATATCTTTTCCATAAGGTGTTATAGTTACAAACCAAAATTGCTTATATTTATTTAATTTTTCCAAATGTGATATTAAAGGATGTGGATTTTTAGTACAAAAAGCCAAACAATCAACAACATTAGGATTTAAGCTATATTTTGTTACTTTATTTCTATAATATGGATTTCGAACATATACAAAACCTTCTTTTATTCTGTTTAATAACCATTTAGAGTAAAATGCAGGTATATCTGTTCTCATCCCTGTATTTATTATCATCTTAATTCTCCTACTTTACTTTTGATTTTTATGATACAAACTACACCCTTCTTCATGAGAATAAATAATTCCAACAGCTTGTAAATACGAATAAATGATGGTACTTCCAACAAACTTCATTCCACGGTTTTTTAAATCTTTTGATATTTCGTCAGAAACACTATTAGTAGTTTTTCCAATTTCATAAATAATTTGATTACCTGTAAACCCTTTTAAATAATCATAGAAACTACCAAATTCCTCAACTATTTTTTTGAAAATTTTACTATTTTCAATACTTGCTTTGATTTTCAATTTATTTCTTATAATATCTTTATTATTAATTAATTTATCTATTTTTTTATCATCATATAAACAAACTTTATCTAAATCAAAATTATCATAAGCAACTCTAAAAAATTCCCTTTTATTTAAAACACATTCCCAAGACAAACCAGCTTGAAAGGACTCTAATATCAACATTTCATACAAATGTTGATCATCAAAATTTGGTTTGCACCATTCCTCGTTATGATATTTTACATATAAATCATTTTTTTCATTACACCATTTACATCTATTCATAAAACTCCTTATTTTTAATTTATTTTATTTTTGTTTAATTTTCTCAATTTCTTGATATCTTTTAATCTTCTGGGTTGTAGTTTTTTCCATAGGTTTATCAGAAATAACAATATTTTTTATATGTTTATAATCTGGTAGATTTTTATTAATTTCTTTAATATCAGCCCAAATTATATCATAATAATCTTTTTCAGATTTATCGGGATAACTCTTTTCCATAGTTTCCTTATCATAAACAATTTTTGCACATAAAGATGTATCTGTTTTAGAAGCATCTCTTGCATAAACCATAGTTTCTGCAACATAAGATAATTTTGTTATTAAAAACTCTAATTCTTGAGGATAAATATTTTTTCCATTTCTTAAAACAATAATATCGTTTTTTCTACCTGTAATGAATAAAAATCCATCTTCATCTATATAACCATAATCTCCTGTTTTAAACCAACCATCTTCAAAAGCATCTTTTGTCTTTTCTTCATTTTGATAATATCCAAGCATAATATTAGGACCTTTTGCAGCAATTTCACCAATTCCGTCTTTATCTTTATGTAATATAGTTAATTCAACATTATCTAAAGCTAAACCTGCAGAGCCAGGTCTATGCTTTGTTTCACGTTCTGCAGTAAGTACAGGAGAAGTTTCTGTAAGACCATATCCTTGGATTGAATCAATACCAAAACTCTTAAATCCAACAATAGTATCTTGGTCTAATGCTGCACCTCCATATAAAATGATTCGTAATTTCCCACCAAAATTATCAATAATTTGCTTAAATAATTTCTTTCTTATATCAATATGGCATTTTAGTAAACCATTAGAAATTTTAACCATTGTATTTATAAGCCCAGTTTTCCCTTGATCTGCAATTCCTCTATTTATTTTTTTATACATTGTTTCCAAAACTAATGGAACAGCAACAAAAATACTAACTTCATATTCCTTTAAATTATCAGCAATATAACGTAATCCATCACAAAAAGCAACAGTTGCACCACTATAAAATCCATAAAAAATTGTTATACTACTTTCAAATGTATGGTGAATTGGTAAAAATGATAAAAGAGTATCTGTTGGTAGAATTTTGAAACATGGTTGATATTGATAAATATTATTACAAATATTTTTTTGAGAAAGCATTACTATTTTTGATATATCTGTTGTTCCAGATGTGAATAACATTATTGCCATTTTATTATCATCTATAATAACATTTTCATATTTTTTACTATCATTATCTCTTAAAGTTTGTCCTTGTTTTAAAATATCTTCAAAATTCAAAACATCTTTATCTTCTATATAATCCATACATATTAGTGTTTTTAAATTAACTGAAGTATCTTTTTTTAATTTTTTAAATACATCTAAGTATTTTTTATCAAAAATTGCAACCTCAACTTCACTTCTTTTTACAAGTGATTCAATTTCTTTTTCTGGAAGCATTTTATCCATTGGAGCAATGGTTTTTCCTGAACATACAACAGAAAAATAGCTTATTACCCATTCATATCTGTTATTTCCTATTAAAGCTACTTTTTCAATATTATCTTTACTATTTAAAAAATATTCTGATAAAGCTTTTACATCTTTATCAACCTGTTCATAGGTTTTTTCAATATACTCAACAGGCTTTTGAAGACTCTTTTTATATTTATAAGCTATATTATTTTTAAAGTTTGTTGCAGAGTTTGCAATAACCTCTCTAAAATTATTAAATTCAGGTATTATTTCAATTTGTTTTTTCATACTTATTCTCCTTATTTTTTTTGCATTATACCACATTATATTTTATAAATCAAAAAAATAAGAACTAGATTTACTGTTTAAGGAGAAATCTAGTTCAATAAACAAAAAATAAACATATAAATATATGATTTATTAAATGCATTTTAGCAAAAAGAATCTTAGAAGTCAACAAAAATAAGAAAAAAAATCAAATTTCATAATTTTCTAAATTTTTAATTGCTGGATCATATAAATTTTTTCCTTTAAAATCAAATCTAGATCCATGACAAGGACAGTCCCACGTTTTGTCTACATCATTCCAAGACAGTAAGCAACCAAGGTGAGTACAAGTTGGTTTTACTGCATATATTTTGCCTTCAGGAGACTTATAAACACCAACTTTTTGACCTTCAATTTCTATAATTGAACCAGAATTATTTTTTATTTCAGAAAATTTCATATTTGCTCTTTTTAATTTATTTAGTAATAAGGAATTTGTTGATTGAACCAACACATTTTTAAATTCATCAAAATTTTTAATTGGTTTTAGACGTGAAGAATCAAATAAATAAGCATATTTATTTTCTTTTTTACAAATTAAATCTGTTACAATATTTGCAGCTACATTAGAAAGAGTCATCCCCCATTTTTTAAATCCTGTTCCGCACAAACATATTTGGGTCATTTAAAGAATATTGACCTATATAAGGAATTTTATCTAATGAAATACAATCTCTTGTATTCCAATGGAACAAAACTTCTAAGTCAGGGTAATATTTTCTTGCTTCTTTTTCTAATAGGCCATAACTATTCTCATATGAGGTAGGTTGACCTGTTTTATGTTCTCCACCTCCTACAATTAATAAATCTTTGTTTCCATATTTTGCTGTTCTAAAAGAAAATACTGGATTCGAACTTGAAATATACATTCCATTAAACAAAGTTTTTTTAGGATCTACTGCAATTAAATATGATGTGGATTGATACATTTTCGTAAAATAAAAGCCAGGAAAATTTATAATTGGATAATGTGTTGCAATAATTACATATTTTGAATTAATTTTATATTTATTTAAATAAGTTGTGTAACCATCTACGTTTTTTTCAACATCATAAACAGCAGAGTTTGTAAAAATTTGTCCACCATTTGAAATTATGGAATTGCATAAACCATATAGATATTTTAATGGATGAAATTTCGCTTGGTTTTTAAAACAAATAGCACCTTGGATTTCAAAAGGTAACCCAGTTTTAGTAACAAAATCAAAATTTTTAAAACCAATATCTTGAAGTGCTTTGACTTCTTTTTTTAAAGAAACTATGTCTTCTTGTTTAGTAGTATAAACAAAATGATTTTCTCTGGTAAAATCACAATTTATTTTTTCCTGTTTAATAATCTCTTCAATATTATCAATAGCTTGTTCATTTGCTTTTAAATAATTTTTTGAAAACTCTTTTGAATATGAATTAACTAAATAATCATAAAATAAACCATGCTCACTTGTAATTTTAGCAGTGGTATGCCCTGTAGTTTTAAATCCAATTCTGTCTTTATCAACAACAATAACTTTATATCCCAATTTTGTTAAATAATAAGCACAAGTCATTCCAAAAATACCAGCACCAACAATACATATTTCTGTTTCTAAATTTTTATTTTCATCATTTTTATTTTCATAAAATTTAATATCTTTAAACCATAAAGAATCCATAAAATCACCTCTAAAAATAGTGTAACCAATTTTTTGGAATAAATTATAAAAAAGGTGGAAAAATAAAAATTAAAGTGATATACTAATAAACAAAAAGGAGGAAAAATTATGAGTGAAGAGTTACAAAACAAGCTTTTTAAAAACAAAAAAAGCGGTTGGGAAGAAACTGATGAACATCAGAGAGAAGATATTTTTAATATATCTGAAAAATATATTAATTTTTTAAATAATGCAAAAACAGAGAGAGAATTTATAAAACAAGCTAGAAAACTAGCTGATGAAAATGGTTATAAAGATATATTAGAATTTGAAACTTTAAAACCAGGAGATAAAATTTATTTTATTAACCGTGAAAAAAGTATGTATCTGGCTATAATTGGAGAAAACACAATTGAAGATGGCCTTCATATAATAGGCTCACATGTTGATTCTCCAAGACTAGATTTAAAACCAAACCCTTTATATGAAGATACAGGATTAGCATATTTAAAAACACATTATTATGGTGGTATTAAAAAATATCAATGGACAACAATTCCACTTAGTATGCATGGAGTTATTGTAAAACCTGATGGAAGTAAATTTGAAATAAATATTGGAGAAAATGAAACAGATCCAATATTTACAATAACTGATTTATTACCACATTTGGCACAAGCACAAATGGAGAAAAAACTTAGAGAAGGTGTAGAAGGTGAAAATCTAAGTCTTTTAGTAGGAAGTATCCCATTTGAAAGTGAAAAAGCATCTGAAAAAGTTAAGCTAAATATTTTAAATATATTAAATCAAAAATATGGAATAACAGAAATAGATTTCACAAGCTCAGAAATAGAATTAGTTCCAGCATTTAAGGCAAGAAGTTTAGGTTTCGATAGTAGTATGGTTGCAGCTTATGGACAAGATGATAAAGTATGTGCATATTTATCACTTCATGCTATGATGGAGCTAGAACATGTAAAAAATACTGCAATATGTATTTTAGCAGATAAAGAAGAAATAGGAAGTATGGGAAACACAGGAATGGAATCACATATGTTTGACTTCTTCATTTCAGAAATATTAAATAAGTTAGGGGTAAATAGACCAAATCTATTAGATAAAGTATTCTGTTTTTCAAAAATGTTATCATCAGACGTAGATGCAGGATATGACCCTTTATATGCAAGTGTATCAGATATTCATAATGCAGGATTTCTAGGAAAAGGAATAAGTTTAAATAAATATACAGGAGCAAGAGGAAAATCTGGAGCATCTGATGCAAATGCAGAATATGTAGCTTGGGTAAGAAATGTATTAGAAAAAAATAATATCAGATATCAAGTTGCGGAATTAGGAAAAGTAGACATTGGTGGTGGAGGAACAATTGCATATATCTTAGCAAATAAAGGTACAGATGTAATAGATTGTGGAGTTCCAGTTTTATCAATGCATGCACCTTATGAAGTTACAAGTAAATATGATATTTACTCAGCATATAAAACATATAAAGCATTTTGGCAAGAATAAAAAATGCTAACATGTTGCCAATGGGGTTGTCAATGGGGTCGGAGATAAATGGCAACTTTCAAAGAATGAAAGTTGCCATTTATCTCCGACCCCATTGACAACCGGTTTATAAATCATTCACTAAATCTATTATAGATGATATAAAATTCTTTTTCTCATCTGATAATGAATTGATTTTTTTTGACAATTCAACATTTTTCCTAATATCCGGATGTGTTAAGAAATTTTCATAAACAATATCTGGTGGAAATCCTAATAGGTTCATAGCTTTAACTAAAGTTTGACTTTTTATTCCATTATAACCATTTTCAATTCTAGAAATATATTTTAAAGAAATATTTAATTCTTCAGCTACTTTTTCTTGCGTAAGTCCAGATTTTATACGGTATTGTTTAAATATTTTACCAAAGTTCTTATCAAAATCTAATTTGGATACATCATCCATTTTACACCTCCATAATTTGTAAAACTATTAGTATGAGTATAACAGCAGGGATTTAAATATTGAACATAGTAACAATATGAAAGAAAAAATTGGTAATATTTGATAATTTTTCTCTAAACCTTTTATAATAGAGAAAAGTAGTGTAGAATTCTTATAGATTTTTGGTATACTTTTAGTGTTACCTAATCATGTGAATTTTATTAATTTACTCTATATATAACAATATAAATTTAATAAATTCTAAAGCTAAAGAAAATGATAATATAAATATTCATTTATGGATATACTAAAAAATAATAAATTTTATATAAAATTGTTGAATTTTATTTTATGTTATGATATAAAATAGTTATAATTTTATTTTAGGAGAAAAAAATGGGAGATAGAAGAATTGAAGAAAGAAGAAAAGGTGAAAGAAGAGTAGAAGATAGGAGAAAACCTGAAAAAGCTATAATTAAACTTTCCATTAGAGATGCATTTCTAATTGGAATAATTATTATAATAATAACTACACTTTTTATCACATCTATTTATTATATTAAAAATAAAAATATTGACGAAAATGTATCTTACTATGAAGATGATGATGATGATGAATATATTGAACAATATACATGTGACTTGATTGTTGAAGGTGATAAAACTGAAATCAAAGCTGGTGAAGATATAACTTTTGAATTACTAGCTACAAATATTGATGCTGAAGATGGAATTATAATGTTCGAAACTTTACTAGATTATGATACAGATGTATTTGAATGTGAAGTTGTTGAAGATGATGATTCTGAATGGAGCAAAACTTCTTTGATAGAAAATTATCTTACAATGACTAGAAATGATTTATTACCAAATTCACAAAATCAGTCAATCACAAAAATTAAATTTAAAGCGAAAGAAGATGTAAAAGCAAGTAATCAAATTATTAATTTATCAAATATTAAATTCACCATGGATAATGAAGAAAGTTTTGAAATAGATGATCAAGTGATAAATATAGATATTGTCGAATAATATTAAATTTGTTTGATTAACTAGCTATATAAAAAGGAGATTAAATAAAATGAAAGAAAAATTATTAAAATCTTTACTAATAATATTATTAATGTTTATAACAATTCTTACTAATAAAGTGTCAGCAGCAGATAGTGAATATAATTGTGATTTAATAATAACTGGTGAAAACTCAGAAATAACAGCTGGGCAAACAGTTACTTATGAAATTATGGCCAAAAATATTAATGCTGAACAAGGAATTCTTGCATTTGAAACATTAATAACTTATGATGAAAACTTATTTAGTATTGATGTTGTAAGTGATGATTCTAATAATTGGAATAAAACATCTATGATAGAAAATTATCTAACTATGACAAGAAGTGATTTATTACCAAGTTCAGCAGACCAGGTAATCGCTAAATTAGTTGTAACTGCAAATTCTGATGTTCCTGTAGGTGAAAATGTAATAACTTTAACAAATATAAGATTTACAATGGAATCTGAAACAGAAGGATCCTTTGAAATAGAAGATAAATCTATAACATTAAAAATTGTAGAAGAAAATGATAAAAAAACAAACAATAATGATGATAACATAAATAAAAATGAAAATGATACTGATAATGATAAAAAAACAAATAATAGTGAAGATGCATATAATGAAGATAATAAAGAAACAAATGATGATATTATAAATAAGGATGAAGAAAACCTAGATGAACAAAATATAAAAACATCATCTGATAATGAACAAAAAAATTATATTGGAGGGATAATTACTCAAAGTACAGCTAGTGATAAAATTTTACCTTACACAGGTATTATAAAAACTTTTAGCATAATATTTATTGTAGTATTATTGCTACTATCATATATTTACTATAGAAAATATACAAATTGGAAAAAGATATAAATAATGACTTTTAAAAACCTTATTTTAAATAGCAAAACCTTATTCTATTTAGAGTAAGGTCTTTTTTTTTGATATACAAAAATCGTAGTGGTACACATAATAAATTGACATTTTTGGTGAAAAATGGTATAATTAAAGTGTATGTAATAACTAAAGATTTTTGAGAGGGGGGAAGCTGATTAATATTCAGCGACTAATATGAGTAATAAAAAATTTAAAATTACTATCCTCATCATAATTATGTTAATTACAATTATACCAAAAAATGAATTTGCAAAGGAAGATAGTGAATTACAATCAGAAAAAAATACTTTAGGTGATATTAATAATGATAAAATTATTAATACAAGCGATTTAATTTTGATGTTAAGACATATATATGCTACTATTAATGATAATCACAAAGATTGGATTTTAGAAGGCGATAAATTTACAGCAGCAGATGTAACACAAAATGGAAAGGTAGATTCGAGTGATATAATTTCACTTTCAAGATATATAGTAGCCAAAAATAGCCCTGAAATAGCCAAAAAACATCAAAATTGGCTACAAATAGATGTTGTTAATAAAATAATAGAAATAGACGGAATTATATTAGATAAAACAAAGATTGAGTTAGAAGAAGGAAAAGTTGCCAAGTTAATTGCTACTATCTTACCTAATAATTCAACTAATAAAACATTATCATGGGAGACATCAGATGATAGTGTTGTAAAAATAGATAATGAAGGAAATATAACGGCTGTTAAAGAAGGTAATGCAACTGTAACTGTAAAATCTTCAAATGGTAAAGAAGCAAACTGTGAAATAATTGTTACAAATAAGTCTAATACTGAAATTAATAATACAGCCAATGAAAATATCGACTCAAATACAATTGATGAAGAAATCGATGATTCTGATGTAGATGAAGAAATCGACGATTCTGATACAGATGAGGAAGTCGATGATTCTGATACAGATGAAGAAACCGATGACTCTGATAAAGATGAAGACAATAATAATTCAAGCAAAAATAATTCAAGTAAAAATAGCTCAAGTAATAGTAGTTCAGGTAATAGCAGTTCAGGCAATAGTAGTTCAAACAGTGATAATTCAAGTAACAATAATGACAATACAGAAAGTATACCTGTAGAAAAAATAACACTAAATCAAAAAATTGATATATCCTTGTCAGTTGGAAAGACTAAACAATTATCTGCTACAATAAAACCAGAAAATGCAACAGATAAAACAGTAACTTGGGAATCTGCAAATAGAAAAATAGCATCAGTAAATTCAAGAGGTCTAGTAAGTGCAATAGCAGCTGGCAAAACTACAATTACTGCAAAATCTTCAAATGGAGTAGCCGCAGCTATAAATGTAAATGTTACCCCAAAAATAAACCCAACAGGAATATCAATCAGTGAAGGCAATGTAACATTGAATGTTGGAAATACAAAACATTTAACAGCTACCTTAAAACCAAGTAATGCAACAACAGTAGTAACATGGACATCTTCAAATACAAAAATAGCATCAGTAGAACCTACTAAAGGAAATGTATTTGGAAGATCGCCTGGAACCGTAAAAATAACTGCAAAAACTACAAATGGAAAGTCTACATATATAACTGTAACTGTAAAAAAAGGCAAGAATAATACTTCTAATTCAAATACAACTTCAACACAAAATATACCTGTAAATAAAATAAGTATTGAAGATAAAATTAATAATAAAAATGGAGATAACTTTGATATATATTTAACCATTGGAAAAGCTTTACACTTATCTGCTATAATAACACCAAATAATGCAACAGATAAAACAGTAACTTGGGAATCTGCAAATAGAAAAATAGCATCAGTAACTTCAAGAGGTCTAGTAGGTGCAATAGCATCTGGAGATACTAAAATTACTGCAAAAGCTTCAAATGGACTATCTGCATCTGTAAATGTGCATGTTTCCCCAAAATTAACCCCATTAGATATATCAATAAATCCAATATATACAATACTGAATGTTCATGATACAATAAATTTAAAAGCTACCGTAATACCAGATAATAAAGCAACAGTAGTTACATGGACATCTTCAGATACAAAAGTAGCATCAGTAGGAGTTACTACAGGACACGTATTTGCCAGATCACCTGGAACAACAAGAATAACTGCAAAAACTACAAATGGAAAAACTGCATCTATAACTATAACTGTAATAAAAAAAGGCAAGAATAATACTTCTAATTCAACCACAACTTTAGTAGAAAAAATTAAAATAAATCATAAATCTTCTGATCCATTAGAAGTTGGAAAAACTTTAAAATTATCTGCTACAGTAACACCATACAATGCGACAAATAAAACAATATGTTGGTCATCTGAACATAGTAAAATAGCATCAGTAAATTCAAAAGGTCTAGTAACTGCAATATCACCTGGATGGACTAAAATTACTGCAATAACTTCAAATGGAAAAACTGATTATATATATTTAACTGTTGCAGAAAGAATAAAACCAACAGGAATATCAATAAGTGGAGGCAATGTAACATTGAATGTTAAAGAAACAAAACATTTAACAGCTACCTTAAAACCAAGTGATGCAACAACAGTAGTAACATGGACATCTTCAAATACAAAAATAGCATCAGTAGAACCTACTAAAGGAAATGTATTTGGAAGATCCCCTGGAACCGCAAAAATAACTGCAAAAACTACAAATGGAAAAACTGCATCTATAACTGTAACTGTAAAAGCTAATACAGCAACTGGTACATCAACTTCAACAATAAAACCACCTGTAAATAAATCAAACAGAAACAATAATTCATCAACTTTAACAGTAAACTCAAAAAACAAAATAAATGTAGAAAAAATAGAAATAAATGGCAAAAAAAATATATCATTAGTTGTTGGAAAAACTTCACAATTATCTGTTAAAATAACACCAAATAATGCAACAGATAAAACCATAACCTGGTCATCTGCAAATCGTAAAATAGCATCAGTAAATTCAAGAGGTCTAGTAAGTGCAATATCAGCTGGGAAAACTACAATTACTGCAAAATCTTCAAATGGAAAAACTGCATCTATAAATGTGAATGTTACCTCAAAAATAAACCCAACAGGAATATCAATAAGTCAAGGCAATGTAACATTGAATGTTAGAGAAACAAAACATTTAACAGCTACCTTAAAACCAAGTAATGCAACAACAGTAGTAACATGGACATCTTCAAATACAAAAATAGCATCAGTAGAACCTACTAAAGGAAATGTATTTGGAAGATCCCCTGGAACCGCAAAAATAACTGCAAAAACTACAAATGGAAAAACTGCATCTATAACTGTAACTGTAAAAGCTAATGCAGCAACTGGTATATCAACTTCAACAATAAAACCACCTGTAAATAAATCAAACAGAAACAATAATACATCAACTTTAACAGTAAACTCAAAACCAAAAACTGTGAAAGTAACAAAAATATCAATAAATCAAAAAAATTTCAGTATGACAGTTGGACAGTCAAAAACTTTAACTGTAAAAGCAACCCCATCTAATGCACCTCAAAAAGCTTCTTGGAGATCTTCTGATAGTAAAATTGCATCAGTAAATCTTACTACTGGAACTGTAAAAGCTAAAAAACCTGGAAAAGCAAAAATAACTGCAACTGCATCAAGTGGAGTAACTGATACAATAACTGTAACAGTAACAGCTAAACAATCTACTGCTAAGAAAAATACTAATACCAAGAAAAAAACTAATACTAAGAAAAAAACTAATACTAAGAAAAAAACTAATACCAAGAAAAAAACTAATACTAAGAAAAAAACTAATACTAAGAAAAAAACTAATACTAAGAAAAATAATACTAAGAAAAAAACTACTACTAAGAAAAATAATACTAAGAAAAAATAATACAAATAAATGTAACAATAAAAAGCTGGTAAAAAATAATAATAACATAAAATACAATTCTAATTCACTAGTATTGAGGTAGAAAACCTAAAAAGTTTTCTACCTCTTCTATTAATACAATTTAATAATATTATCTAAATAAAAACATACCTATAAAATTTGCATATAATGTTATATGAACATTATATGAGGTGATTAAATGAAAATATTTAAACAATTATATGAAGATGCGAAAAATATAAAAACAAAAGATCCTGCTTGTAAGAGTTTAATGGAAGTTGTATTTTTATATCCAGGATTTCATGTATTAATTTTTCATCATTTTGCTCATTTTTTATATAAATATAAACTTTTTTTCTTTGCAAGACTTATTTCACAAATTGCACGATTTTTTACTGGAATTGAAATTCATCCTGGAGCAAAAATAGGAAAAAGATTATTTATAGACCATGGTATGGGAATTGTAATAGGTGAAACTGTAACAATTGGAAATGATTGCACAATTTATCATAATGCTACTCTTGGCGGTACAGGAAAAGATAAACATAAAAGACATCCTAATATAGGAAATGGTGTAATGATAGGATGCGGTAGTAAAATATTAGGACCAATAACAATCGGTAATAATGTCAAAATAGGAGCTAATTCAGTTGTAACAAAAAATATTCCCAGTAATGTTACAGTTATAAAATGTAATGATATATTAAAATAATCATATTTCTCAATTATAATTGGACTAATTTTAAATATAAAACATTATAAAAACAAGTAAAAAACTTTCTTTTAAAGCTCTTTACCTGTTTTCTTTATATCTTTATAACAGTTCTCTTTTTATTTTATAATATTTAACCATTGTGGATGTTTATCTGCTATATTTTTGCTTTTACTAGCTGCTATATACCTTTGTATTACTAATATATCACCTACATCAATCTTATTATTTTTGTTTATATCACCTGAAACTAATTTTTTATCATCCAGTTTCCAATTTGGATGTTTTTGAGATATTTTTTTATTTTTTTCTTGTGCAATATGCCTTAATAAAATCAATACATCTCCCATATCTATTTTATTATTTTCATTTATGTCTGCATTTACCTGTATTATATTATTTATTGTTACTATTTGCTTTGTTTCATTTCCTACTAAATCCTTAACCTCTATCTCTTCTGTTGTATTTTTACTATATGTTTTTGTTAGTTTCTTTTTATCTGTTGATAATGTCCATCCATTTACTTTTTGAATTTCTTCATTTGCTGTAATTGTTACTGTTACATTTGAATTTGTTTTTTCTGTACTACTATATTTTACACTTAATGTCGGTACTGTTTTATCAATGTTGCTAATTGTTATTTTTTTCTTTGTTTCATTTCCTACTAAATCTTTAACAATTATCTCTTCTGTTGTATTTTTGCTATATGTTTTTGTTAGTTTCTTTTTATCTGTT
>CAMNPT010000017.1 GCA_946548575.1 uncultured Clostridium sp.
TCACTAGACGTTATCTAGCATCTTTGCTCTATGGAGCCCGGACTTTCCTCTCGTAGTTCCTTTCGGAATTCTACCAGCGACTATTCAATTTACTCTTTTGTAATTATATCATATATTATTCATTTCTTCTAGTATATTCTTATATTTTATTAAAAAAGCAGATTTATTTTGTTCATTTGCACTACTTTGCAATTCACCAAGCATAACATATATTTTACTAATATTTTGTTTTGTATTATTTTCATTACCATTTGTTAATAATTTTGAATATGAATCTAATGAACGTTTCAAATCATTAGAAATATCTGACCAATTTTCTACATCTAATTTCGAATATGCTTTTACAATATTAGATTTAGCATCTATAGTCATTTTATAAATATTATCATCAGTTATATTTTGTGCAAATTTTGGAATAAAATCATATATTTTTGAAAGTTGAATTAATGCATTTTCTTTATTTTCGTCTTTAACAATTTCAGTTAAATTATCAAATTCTTTATTAAATTGTAAAATATCATTTTGATTTATATTCATACCATATAAATCAATTGTTATTACTGGCATTGATGAATATAAACTTTCGATTTTTCCTTTTATGTCAGACCAATTTATATCTCTAGATGTATTTAATATTCCATTTTGAATCAAATCATACTTCTCTTCAACAGTATCAGTATTAGTAGAATCTTTACTACTATCAGTTTCACTAGTTGTAGTATTTGTATTTGAATTTTGTTTTTTATTATTTTCATCTTTTTTATTTATCTCTGTAATTGAAATATTATAATTATTAGCACTTATATTGTTTAATTCGTTTAATAAATCTATTAGACTTACTTCTACATATTTTAATTCTGAAAATGCTTTTTCTTTTGGATCTTGCTCATTTCCTTTACTTATATTTCTATAAATAATAATTGACATAGAAGAAACTAGAATAATAACAAATATATAAATAAATTTTTTATATTTTTTCAATTTTTCCCTCCAATTTCTATTTTTTTCTAGTATTCACATTTTTATTTTGGTTTATACTATTTAGTAAGAAAATTTAAATATATACATATAAAATTAGGAGAATATAATGAATGCTTCAGTTTATTTATATAGTGAAAAAAAAGGTGAATTAAATAAATTTTTAAGTTATTTTTATAATACAAATTTAGATATCAATAAAAATCTAAAATGGAAAAAAGAATATAAAAACCCTATTGAATTAGCAGAAATAATTGGCGTATTTATAGATAATATAAATAAATATTCTATTACTATGTGGGTTTCATTAGATAATGATGTCTATATAGATATTACAGATGATAATGCAGATAAAATAATTAAATATTTATATGAAAGATTTCCATATTAAAATCCTAACAACATTATTATTGTTAGGATTTTATTATTATTCAGATACTTCTTCAGTATCATCAGTTTCTGCAACATCTTGTTCATTATTTACATCATCAGATTCAATAATTTCTGGCTCTTTAGCTTCTTCCTCTTTTTCTTCTTCTTTTTCTTCAATATTTTCATCTACAACAACAGGTTCTGGAATTTCTTGCTTTTTTCCACAATTTGGGCAATAATTAACATCTCTATCTAATTCTGAATAACACTCTGGACATTGTTTTTTATCTCTTAATCTTCTTGACTCTTTAAGTAAGTTTTCTATTTCTTCACTTATTTCATCAATTTTGGCACATTTTTCATTTATTTCTTCATCAATACCAGCTACTTCTTCATCACTTACATGTTTTTCATAAACTTTTTTTCCAATTTCTTCATATATATCATTAATTTTTGATCTTAAATCTCCTATTTTTATTTTAATTTTTGTATCTTTTGCCAACTTTCCCGTTTTATCGGCTGTTACCTTGTAAGCTTCTGAAGCTTTTTTTCCAATCTTATCAAAAAAATCCATCTTTAATTACTTCCTTTCTTTTTTTATTTTTATTTATATTTTAAATATATAAATCATTTTTATTCACTTTTTTTGTCTCTTGTCATTAAATTTTTAACAGCTTCTTGTGGACTTAAATTATTGTAAATAACATTATAAACTGTTTCTATTACAGGCATATAAACATTATTCTTTCTACCAAGTTCATAAGCAACATCAATATTATCAATACTTTCTATTACCATTCCAACTTCTTTTTTTGCTTCTTCAAGTGTTTTTCCTTGTCCTATTAATATTCCAGCTCTTCTATTTCTACTATGATTACTTAAACATGTTACAATTAAATCTCCTAATCCACTTAATCCATAAAAAGTTTCACGTTTTCCTCCAAGTTTTTCACCTATTCTAGATATTTCTCCAAGTCCTCTAGTTACAAGTGCTGCAAAACTATTATCTCCAAGACCAATTCCTGCAGCAACACCTGCGCAAAACGCAATAATATTTTTTAATGCTCCTCCAAGTTCTACACCTCTAACATCAGTTGATGTATAAATTCTCATTTTTTCAGACATAAATGTTGTTTGTACTAAATCTAAAACTTCTTCATCTTCTGATGCTATAACTAAAACTGTTGGTATACCTATAGAAACTTCTTCAGCATGACTAGGTCCTGATAAAACACCTAACCTTACTTCTGGCATTTCTTCCTTTAAAACTTGATCTAAAGTTTTTAATGATTCTTTTTCAAATCCTTTTGAACAAATTATAACCGGCTTTTTTCCAACATATTGTTTATATTTTTTAAAAGTATCTCTTGTAAATTTAGATGGTGTAACATGTAAAATAAAATCAGCATCTTTAATAACTTTTTCAAAATCATTTGAACAATAAACATTATCAGGTATTATTGCATCAGGTAAAAACTTACATTTTTTTTCTTCGTTTATTATCCTTTTTTCTTCTTCATTATAAGACCACAATTTTATATTATTTCCTGAATTTGCTAAATTTATTGCTAAAGCTGTTCCCCAACTTCCACTGCCTATAATTGCTATATTTTTCATTTATTTTTCTCTCCTAACTTACTTTCTGTACCATTTGAAATTCTTTTTAAATTTTCTCTATGATTATATAAAACAATTAATGCTAAAATTATACTATATATAAAATATGTACTTCCTCTCTTTAAGCTTGATAAAACTGTATAACTATCATTAATAAATAAAGTTAAAACAGGAAATAATACTGCTGCTGCGCAAGAACCTAAAGATACCATTCTTGTTAATGCCATAAGGATTAATGCAAAAAACAAACATATAATTCCTATTTTCCAATTGCTCATAAGTAAAACTCCCAAAGAAGTTGCAACACCTTTTCCACCTTTAAACTGAAAAAATATTGGAAAGGTATGGCCTAAAACAACTGCAATTCCAGCAATTTGTACTAATAATTCTTTATCTATTCCATGAGATTCTCCCATTTTTCCAAATATAATTGCAATAGAAATTGAAATTACACCTTTTAAAATATCACATAATAAAGTTATTAATGCTGCTCTTTTTCCAACTGAGCGAAGCATATTTGTAGATCCTGCATTTCCGCTTCCTTTTTCTCTTACATCAAATCCAGCTATTTTTTTACTAAATATAACTGAGAAATTTATACTTCCTATTAAATAAGCTATTATTGCCATTATTATATATGTAGCCATCTTATTTCCTCCTTTAGTGTACTTTTATTTATTATTTATCAGCTTTTTCTCTAACTATAATTCTAACTGGTGTGCCCTCTAAGCCAAATTCTTTTCTTATTTGATTAACTAGGTATCTTTCATAAGAAAAGTGAAATAAATCTTTATTATTTACAAAAATAACAAATGTTGGCGGTTTTGTAGATGCTTGTGTTCCATAAAGTATTTTTAATCTTTTTCCTTTATCTGTTGGTGGCTGAACAATTGCTATTGCCTCATTTATTACCTGGTTTAGTACTGATGTTGAAATTCTCATAGAATTTTGTTCTGCAACATTATTTATCATTCCAAATAATTTGTTGACTCTTTGTCCTGTTTTGGCTGATATAAATACTATAGGTGCATAAGATAAATATTTTAATTTATCATATACCTCTTTTTTATATTTTTCAAGTGTTCCTGTTTCTTTTTCTATAATATCCCACTTATTTACTACTATAATAACACCTTTACCCGCTTCATGAGCTTCTCCTGCAATTTTTGTATCTTGATCTGTTATTCCTTCTTCTGCATCAACCATCATTAAACAAACATCAGCTCTTTCAATTGCTAACAAAGTTCTCATTATGCTAAATTTTTCAATAGACTCTTTAATTTTACTCTTTCTTCTAACTCCAGCTGTATCAATTAATGTATATTTTCCTTCCTCATTTTCGAAGTCAACATCTATTGCATCTCTTGTTGTTCCTGCTATATCACTTACAATACTTCTATTTTCACCTAAGATTCTATTAACTAAAGATGATTTACCAACATTAGGTTTACCAATTACAGCAACTTTGATTCTTTCATCATTTTCCTCATCTTCTGTTTTTTTAGGAAAACATTCATATATTTGATCTAACACATCTCCAATTCCAAGGGCATTTGCTGCAGAAATAGGATAAGGTTCACCTATTCCTAAATTATAAAATTCATATATTTCTTCCTTATCTTTATTAAAATTATCTGCTTTATTACATACTAGAACAATTGGTTTACCTGATTTTTTAAGCATTAAAGAAATCTCATTATCTGCTGCTGTTACACCTTGTTTCAAATCTGTTAAAAAAACAATTACATCAGCCATAGCTATTGCTAAATTTGCTTGTTCTCTCATTTGTGATAATATAATATCATCAGAATCAGGTTCAATTCCTCCAGTATCAATCATTGTAAAATTTCTGCCACGCCAGTTTGTTTCAGCATAAATTCTATCTCTAGTTACACCAGGTGTGTCTTCAACAATTGATATTCTTTTACCTGCAAGATAATTAAAAAGTGTTGATTTTCCTACATTTGGTTTTCCAATTATTGCTACTATTGGTTTTGGCATTTTTCCTTTTCCTTTCTATAACTTTACAAATCCACCTATTACTTTATTTTCTGTATTATCTGGTAAAATTCTTGATCCTCCAGCTAATACTACTGTATCTCCTTTTTCTAAAAATCCTTGTTTCTTTAGAATTTCTATTCCTCCAGAAATAGTATTTTCAATTGTTTTTCCATCTGTATATAATACTGGATTAACATTAAATGATAGTGCTAATTGATAATAAGTTTTTAAATCATCTGTTATAGCAAATATTGGACATTTTGGTCCTAATCCAGCTAATTTTCTAATTGAATCTCCTTTATGGGTATATGCAACAATTGCATCACTTCTAATATGTTCCGCTGTAATACATGTTGTATATGCTATTGTTCCTTCTAAATCATCTGGTTGATGTTCTATTTTTTTACTTTCAAATCTTTTCCAGTATTTTATAACACTCTCTACTGAAACCGCTATATTATTCATAGTTTCTACACATTCTACAGGATATTTACCCATAGCGCATTCCCCTGATAACATAACAGCTCCTGTTATATCATATACTGCATTTGCCACATCACTTACCTCAGCCCTAGTTGGTCTAGGATTATCTGTCATTGATTCTAACATTTGTGTTGCTGTTATAACTGGTTTTCCTTCTGCATTACATCTTTTTATGAAGTTTTTCTGAACAATTGGAACTTGTTCTAATGGTATTTCTACACCCATATCTCCACGGGCTATCATTATTCCATCTGATAAAGCTAGTATTTCCTCAAAATTATCTACACCTTCTTGATTTTCTATTTTTGAAATAATTTTAATTTTATTACCGCCATTTTCATCCAATAATTTTCTTATTTCCATTACATCTGATGCTTTTCTAACAAAAGAAGCTGCAATAAAATCAAAACCTTTTTTTATTCCTTCTGTAATATCATCAATATCTTTTTGAGTTAATGCTGGCAAATCTACCTTAACTCCTGGAACATTAACAGTTTTTCTACTTCCCAATTTTCCAGTATTAAGTGCTTTACAAACTATATCTTTTCCATTTATTTCTGTTACTTCAAATTCTAAAATTCCATCATCAACTAATAATTTTGAACCTACATTTACATCATTATATAATTCTTTATAACTTATTGATGTTTTTTCATTATTTCCTGTTATATCATCATTTATAAAAGTAAATGTTTGTCCTTCCTCAATAGTTACTTTTTCATTACCTGTTTCTAATACTCCAGTTCTAATTTCAGGACCTTTTGTATCTAAAAGAAGAGCAACTGGTTTACCAAGTTTTTCTCTAACTCTTTTTATCATTTCAATTTTTTCACCATTTTCTTCATATCCTCCATGTGAAAAATTGACTCTAGCAACGCTTAACCCTGCTTCTACTAATTTTGTGAACATTTCCTCACTTTCACTTGCTGGTCCAATTGTTCCAACTATTTTTGTTTTTCTTATATTTGTTTTCATTATTTTTCCTCCTTTTTTCATTACCAAACCATTATAGCATAAATTTACCTTATATTTCAATATTTCTATATATTATTTTAATATATTTCAATTATAGAATTTAATACTTTACCATCCTGACTTTCTATTGCTACAATATGTTTATCTTTTTGCTTTGCATATCTACAGATTAAATTATCTCCTAATTTTATTTCTTTTTTATATGTTATTCTTATATTATTATATGGTCTTTTTTCATAAACATCATCAGGTAAAGTTTCATAAGCAATATCTAAATAATTCAAATTATGCATATGTTTATTTATATCTATATCTCTTCTTGTAACCTTATAATTATATTCAACCTCAAATTTTTCTGGCAATTCTATTTTTTCCATTTTTTTTGAAGAAAATACATCTTTTTCTTCTGGATTATATCTATTAACAACATCTTCAGTCATTTTTGATAGTTTTCCAGTTTCTATATTCATTAAAGCCCATTTAGAAGTTGCGATAATACATAAATTTCCTTCTTCATCATAAACTTCAAAATCACGATATGTAAAAAATTTACTCATATCTTTGCCCCAAGTATTAACTGTAAGTGTTTGTCCATATTTGGGTCTATTTAATACTTCTAATTTCCAATCTAGTAATATCCATGATAATTTAGTTTTATTTATATCTAATACACCATATCCTACTAAATCTGAATGGTATGTTCCTGCATTTTCTAAAATTTCTAAAATTGCCTTATTTTTTATCTTATCATTTTTACCAATATCTTTTACTCCCATTTTAAACTGTTGTTTAAATATCATTGTTTTCCACTCCTAAATTCACTTTGCTTAATCTACTTATTATTACTTGATAATTTTTAATATCCTGGTTTTTTTAGTAATTTAAACATATTCTTTTTATATTCTTCTACTCCAGGTTGATTAAATGGATTAACACCAAGTATACAACCTGATACAGCACATGCTTTTTCAAAGAAGTAAATTAACTCTCCCATATTTATTTCATCTAATTTATCCATTTTTATCATAATATTAGGAACATCACCTGTAACATGTGCTTTTATAGTTCCTTCCATCGCCTTTTTATTTACATAATCTAGTCCTTTACCAGCAAGATAGTTTAATCCATCTAAATTATCTTCATCTGGATGAATTGTTATATCTGAATTAGAATTTTCTACACAAATTACAGTTTCAAATAAGTTTCTTTTTCCTTCTTGAATAAACTGTCCTAAAGAGTGTAAATCAGTTGTATTATCTACTCCTGCTGGGAATATTCCTTTTTGATCTTTTCCTTCACTCTCTCCAAATAGTTGCTTCCACCATTCAGTAAAATAGTGCATTTTTGGTTCATAATTTACTAAAATTTCTGTAGTTTTATATAATTTATATAATATATTTCTTGCTACAGCATATTGATAACATTCATTATATTTTAAATTTGAATCATTATATCTTTCTTGAGCAATCCTTGCACCTTCTATTAATTTATCAATATCTATTCCTGCTGTTGCAATTGGAAGTAAACCAACAGCAGTTAAAACTGAATATCTTCCTCCAACATTGTCTGGTACAATAAATTGTTCATAACCCTCATTTTCAGCAAGTGTTTTTAAAGCTCCTCTTTCTTTATCTGTAGTTGCATAAATTCTACTTCTAGCTTCATCTATTCCATACTTATTTTCTAATATTTCTCTAAATATTCTAAATGCAACTGCTGGTTCTGTTGTTGTTCCTGATTTTGATATAACATTTATCGAAAAATCTTTATTTCCAATAAATTCTATTAATTCATTAATATAATTAGGGCTTAAGTTATTTCCTACATAAAGAATACGTGGAAATTTTCTTTGTTTATTTGGTAACATATTATAAAATGAACTTGTTAAAGACTCTATAACGGCTCTTGAACCTAAATATGAACCGCCAATTCCAATTACTATTAAAATGTCAGATTCTTTTCTGATTTTTTTTGCCATCTTTTTTATTCTTTTAAATTCTTCTTTGTCATAATTGGTTGGTAATTCTAGCCAACCTACGAAATCATTTTTATCATTCGCTCTTTTATGTAGACTTTTATGGATTATTTCTATTTTATCTTTATATTCCATTATTGCTTTTTTATTTATTCCACTTTCTTGTAAATTTAGACTTATATCTGCCATAAAATCACCTCTTCTATTTATTTTTCATGATATAATTATATACAACTTTTTTTTATAATTCAAGTATTACTTTAACTTAATTTTATATTTAAAAATTTACCTTCCACCTCCATATATATGTATAATTTTTATAGATACTTTTCATTACGTTCAAAAAGAAATTGTAAATTATTATAATGTGCCGCTTTCAGGTTCAAAATGTATTATATTATTTTGCATGCAATTACGAATGCGACTGGAAAAGCTTTAGAAGTTGTTATATTAGAAAATGAGGAATGTTCACGGCACTTGAGGTACGAAAGGGTCTGAGTGAAAGCGGCGCATTTTCTAATATAACAACTTCTTAGCGTATGAAGGGAGCCGAGTAATGAAATAAAAAATAATATAATACATTTTGCCCTGAACATCCCTCATTCTAATAATTAACAATTTCTAATTTTCACTTCAATCAAACGTATCTATAAAAATTATACATATATATGGAGGTGGAAGGTAAATCAAAAATATAAGATTATTTTAAAACTTCATCAATAACTTTTGCTAAATATTTCATACTTGTTAAACATTGATCCAAAGTATTTCCTGTTGCACCAACTTCCATAATACATGCATATTTTCCCGTATGCTGATTATACCTCGATTTTGTAACCATCATAGGCTTAAATAAACCCGGATATAATTCCTCAGCTTTTTCTTGTACTTTCACTGCAAATTTTAAATTTTGATTCCAATTAGGATGCCATAAACCTCCTTCATTTGTACCTATTACAAACATAATTTGAGCAGCTTCATCTACATCTCCAATTTTTACTATCGGTGCATAATCACTTCTTGAACCAATTGCATCTCTATGTAAATCTATTATTATATCAGAAGGATTTGTTTTTAATATATTTTCAACTGTTTCTAAAGATCGTGTATATGAACCATTATATGAGGGATAATCATGATAATTTGTATTATGAACAACATTCAAATTATATTGTTTTAATGCATTTTCTAATTCAGTTCCCACTCTTGATACCGAAAAATTCAAGTCTGTTGTTCTAAAAGTACCTGTTTGTGTATATTGATATTTTTCACTTGGTGTATAACTTTCACAAGTATGTGTATGAAATATTAGTATATTTTTATTTTCTATTTTAATATCTGGTTTTAACATCTCTTCTGTCAAATTGTAACTTGTTTCATTTTTTATTTTTACATTTCCATATTCAGTATTACTACTATCTCTTATAGGATTATTTGTAATAACTTGTGTTTGCAATCCTGTTTTAGCTAATTCATTTTCTGAATTTACCTGTTCATTTTGTAAATTATCTTCATCATGATTTTCTTCTTTTTTATTTTCATTTTTTTCTTTTATCTCTATCTCTTCCATTCCTTTTATAGAACTAATTTGGGTTTTTAACATTATTTGTAAAATACTTTTATCTTTTGGATCATCTTCATTTGCTATTGTTTTATATTCTTTATTTATATTTTCTATTACAGGTACAGTTTTATCTAAACATAGTAAAAGACTATTTTTAGATAAAATCGTTTTTTTATTATAAAATTTACATATAATAAATATAATAAATATAGTTAAAATTGTTCCTACAATAATTTTAACTATATCTTTCATCCTTAATATCGTGACATTAAACATATTTTTTCTCCTTTGAACTTACTATAATTATTTATATTCAGGACAAGGTTAAAATATGCCAAAAAAAACTGGTTTTAATACCAGCTTTCTTTGTTGTTTTCTATACTTTTCTCCAAAACCAATCTAGGCTATCGTCTATACTTTTCTTTCCAGTAGCTTTTGCTTCAATATCATCTACCCATAAATATGAGAAGAATGAAATTAATACAAATATAAAATCAATTACAATACATCTTGATAATGTTGATAACATATATCTATATTCTTCAGGTAAAGTAGCTGTTTGAGCTACATGCATAATTAAGCAAATTAAAAAACCAAATAATAGAATTGCTCCTATATAACTTTTCTTAACTTCCTGAGATAAAAATATTAACAAAACTGTTACTGCTAACATTAGCAAAAGTGTTAATGGATTAGATATATCAAATATAAACATAATTTTCCCCCATTTCTCTTTAGTTTCTAATAATATAATAACACTAATTAAAATATTAATCAATATTTTAATATTACATTTTCATTACATTTTTGTTACATTTTTTATTTTAATCTATTTTCAATCATTTCAGCCATTTCTTTGGCTTTTTTTGTTATATATTCTTGTTCTTCACCTTCAATCATAACTCTTACTAAAGGTTCTGTACCTGAAGGTCTGATTAACACTCTTCCATTGCCTGCAAATTCTTTTTCTAATTTTTCAATTGCATCTTTTATTTCCTTATCATTTTCATAATCATATTTTTTACTTGGATTTACATGTGCATTTATTAATACTTGAGGATAGATTTTTACCATATTTCCCAATTCAGATGCCTTTTTGTTTTCTTCTAATATTGATTTTATAAGCATTAATGATGTTAATATTCCATCACCTGTTGGATTATAATCTAATAAAATTACATGTCCAGATTGTTCGCCACCTAAATTAAATCCGTTTTTTAACATTTCTTCTAAAACATATCTGTCTCCTACCTTTGTTTGTAGAAGCTCTAATCCATTATCTCTAGCAAATTTATTTAATCCTAAATTACTCATAACAGTTGCAACTATTGTATCTTTACTAAGTTTTCCTTTTGTTCTTAAATTTTGTGAAATTATTGCCATTAATTTATCTCCATCAATTTCATTTCCTTTTTCATCAATGGCTAAACATCTATCTCCGTCACCGTCATAAGCAATTCCAAGACTTAATTTATTATCTACCACAAATTTTTTTAATCCATCTAAATGTGTTGAACCACAGTTTTCATTTATATTTATTCCATCAGGATTATTGTTTATTATTTTATATTTTATTCCTAATACTTTAAAAACTTTTTCTGCTACTGAATATGTTGCACCATTTGCTGTGTCAATACCAACAACAAAGTCATCTCTATTGTATTTTGAAATATCATCATCAAAATTTTTTCTGAAAAAATATACATATTCATCAATTAAATCTAATGCATATTCTGAAATTCCTATTTTATCTCCAACAGCTGTTAAGTTATCTAATTTACCTGAATCCATAACTTCTTCAATTTCTTCTTCTAAAGTGTCTGGTATTTTCATACCCTTATTACTAAAAAATTTAATTCCATTGAATTCATAAGTATTATGTGATGCTGAAATTACAACACTTGCATCTGCCTTTAATTTTCTTGTTAAATAGGCTACTGCGGGTGTTGGTATAACTCCTAAAAGTTTAACATTTGCACCATAACTTAAAAAACCAGCAACCATAGCACTTTCAATTAAAGTCCCAGATATTCTAGTATCCCTACCTATTAAAATTGTTGGAGTATGATCTGTATGTTTAGATAAAACATAAGCACCTGCCTTTGCAACATTAAATACTAAATTTGGTGTTAGCTCTGTATTAGCAATTCTTCTAATTCCATCTGTTCCAAAATATTTTCTCATAATTCAACTTCCTTCCTGTTATAAATTTTAATAAAGACCTAAGAAATCCATTACTTTGTCTTTTATGTTTAATTCTATTCTATTTGGTTCTTCTATATTAATTCTTTTATTATTTAGAATCAAATTTGGATTTGTATTTGTTAATTCTTCTAATTTTTCAGTTCCAATTATTTTTTCTATTTCATTTAATGCATATGGTATTCTTGGATATATTGTGTTATATCTATGTGCATCTGTGCCTAGTACATGAATCATGTTGTTTGTAAAAAATTTTTTTACAGTTTTTTGCGCTTTTTTTCCATATTGTCCAATTATACTTCCATAATTTGCTTGCATCAAAACACCTTTTTCTATTAAATCATACATTAATTCTGGGTCTTTTTGTATAAAGCTATATCTTTCTGGATGTGCTAATATTGGCACTATTTTGTTTTGTTGCATTTGGTATATTACATCATATAAATTAAATGGCTCCGCATTTAACGGCATTTCAAATAATACATAACTTGTATTATTTATTGTAGATGCTTTTCCTTCTTCTAGCAATTTTACTAAATTGTCTGAAATATATATTTCATTACCGATATATAAATTTATATCAATATCTTTTTCTTTAAAATTATTTTGGATAAGATTTGTTAAAACCTCTCTTTCATGTAAATTGGTTTCATAATATCCTTCCATATAATGAGATGTTAACACAACAGATTTAAATCCTGCATTTTGTGCTTCTTTTATTAGTTTAAATGTTTCATCTATGCTTCTTGAACCATCATCAATATTTGGTAATATATGTGAATGTATGTCAATCATTTTGTACTCCTTTTTGTATTTTTCTAAATTTGAAATTTTTTATCCTTTTTTTAGTTTAACACAACTAATAATAAAAAATCAACATTCAATTTAATTTTGATTTTTATCTATTATTTTTAAAATTAATAATATTATTAAACATCCAAACAAAACGCCCAAACTATCAAGAAATATATCAGTCAACTCTCCACTTCTTCCTGGTACAAATCTTTGGTGAAACTCATCTGTTGAAGCATATAATACACCTATTAGTAAAGAAAAAATAATTCTTTTATTTTCAGTAATATTGTAAGTACTTAAAAATGCCATTACTAATATGCCAACAAATGAATATATAGAGAAATGAGCTATTTTCCTTATTATGCTTTCTATTCTGTATAAAACTTTTATCTTTTCACTTTTGCTCAAATCTTGTATATCTTTAACATTTTTTGTTACTACTTCAGTTATTTGTCTACTTTTTCCACCAGATTCTTCTGAATTTTGGCTAGAAAAATTAAATATCAAATAAAATGTTCCAAACAATAACAAAATTAATATAATTCTTAATATATTTTTTTTCATTTTGTGTCAACCTTACATTTCTGGTGCTTCATCTAAAAGCTTAGAATATTCATCTAATTTACTTTGATTTGTAAAGGCAATTTGTCCATCTTGAACTATCCAATAATTTTTATTATCACTTAAGAAATTAAGAACTTTAGTTATCCAATCAAGTGCTCCAGCAATAGTTGTTTTAGTACTTTCAACTTCAGCTAATGTATCTTTTAACTCTTGACTTGTTTTACTATCTGTTGCAAGTTGTCTATATAATTCTTTATAATAATCATTTAGACCTTTATCATCTATAGCTGAAAGTAATTTTTCTTCATTACATATATCTGCTAGCTTTTCTAAATATTCATTTGATTTTTGTTTCAATTCTTCTATTTTTGCTTTTGTTTCTGTAAACTCAGGTCCATCTGTATTTATATTTTCTGGTGAAAATATATTTTCAATTACTTGTTCATTAAAAATATTTTCTGCATCTTGAAATAATACTACTGCTTCATTTAAATAATCTTTCAATGTTTGCTCTACAACTGCATAATTTCCACTTGATTTTATATTCATATCAATTTTTGCTTCTTGATTTATACTTCCATCATCATTTACAATTTTAGTTTCAGTTGCTTTATTTATTTCATCTGTTAATAATTCTAATTGTTGACGATTATAATATATAAATCCTGCAATTGCACCAATTACTAATAAAACAATTAATATAATTGCTATAATTAATCCTTTTTTACTTTTTTTCTTTACATTATTATCTTCCATTTTTTCCCTCCATTTTTATATTATAAATATTTACATTTTTTCAGGCATTTGAATTCCAAGTAAACCTGCTCCAATTTTTAAAATTTTACCTACTGAATGTGTTAAATACACTCTAGCATCTTGTAATTCTTTATCTTCAACTATTATTTTATTGTCATTATAAAAGCTACTAAAAGCTTTTGCTAAATCAATTAAATATCTGGCTAATATTGATGGTTCTTCTTTTTCAGTTACTTGTATTAATATATTTTCAAAATTATACATTAGTTTTATTATATTTTGTGAATTTTCATCTTCTAATTTACTTAAATTAATGTCTTTGAATTCAGGTATTTTATCTACTTTTTCTAAAACACTTTTTGTACGCACATAGGTATATTGTATATATGGTCCTGTTTCTCCTTGGAAGTTTAAAATAATATCCCAATCAAAAATCTCATCTTTAGTTCTTGTAGCTGATAAATCATTAAATATAACAGCTCCTACTCCAACTTTTTTTGCAACTTCTTTTTTATTTTCTAACTTAGGATTTTTTGATTCTATTATTATTTTTGCCCTTTCTATTGATTCATTTAATAAATCTTCAAGCTTAATTATATTTCCTTCTCTAGTAGACATTTTGCCTGTTGGTAGTTGCACCATTCCAAAAGATACATGTTCTAGTCCATTTGTATATTTTTCATTTATACCTAGTAATTTTGCAACTTCAAATACTTGCTTAAAATGTAAATTTTGTTCATATGATGTTAAATATAGTGCTTTATCAAAATCATAAGTTCTTGCTCTGTATAATATAGCTGCCAAATCTCTTGTTGCATAAGTTGTTGAACCATTTGATTTTATAATAATACATGGTGTATTTATGTTCTTGTCTTCTAAATCTATTATTTTTGCACCTTCTGATTCTTTTAATTTTCCTGTCTGTTCTAATATGTTTATTACTTCTGGCATTTTATCAGAATAAAATGCTTCACCATTCCAAGAATCAAACTCACTGCCTAATAAATCATATATTCTTTGAAATTCTTTTAAACTTAATTCTCTGAATTTTTTCCATAAATTAATGCAGTATTCATCACCATCTTCTAATTTTTTAAAATTATTTCTACATTCTTCTAATACTTTTTCATCTTCTTTGCAAAGATTGTTAATTCTCACATAAATTTTTGTTAGTTCATTAATAGGGTCTTCATCAATATTGTATTCTTCTCCCCATAGTTTGTATCCTTCTATAAGTTTTCCAAATTGTGTTCCATAATCTCCCAAGTGATTTATTCCAATTGTATTATAACCTAAATATTTATAAATTTTGTATAATGCAGCTCCTATAACAGTAGAACGTAAATGCCCTATATGAAATGGTTTTGCAATATTTGGTGCAGAATAATCAACAACTATATTTTTACCATTTCCTATAGTAGATTTTCCATATTCCTCATTTTTACTTATTTCTTCCAAGACTGTTTTTGCTATAGTTTCTTTATTTATATAAAAATTAAGATAACCACCTACTACATCAACTTTTTCTATTAGATTATTATCAATTTCTATTTTTTCTTTGATCTCATTTGCAATAATTGTTGGTGCTTTTTTTAGTTCTTTGGCTAAACGAAAACATGGAAAAGCATAGTCTCCATTATTTCCATCTTTCGGTGTTTCTATATATGTTTCAAGTTCATTAACATTTATGTTTATAACTTGTCCAATTATTTTTGCAATCTCTTTCTTAAAATTAATCATAATTTTCCTTTCTATTTTTTTATAATTTATTTACCTTAAAACTGTTTATTTTTTTGAAATATAATTCCAAGAATCTTTACACATATCTTCTAATGTTTTTTCTGCGCTCCATCCAAGTTCCTCTTTAGCTTTTTTAGGATTTGCATAACATGTAGCAATATCTCCTTCTCTTCTTGGTGCTATTTTATATGATACTTTTTTTCCTGTTGCCTTTTCAAATGCATTTACCATATCTAAAACACTAACTCCTGTTCCTGTTCCTAAATTATATATAAATAAACCTTTATTCTCTTTTTCTAATTTTTCTAATGCTGCTACATGTCCCTTAGCTAAATCAACAACATGTATATAATCCCTTACACCTGTTCCATCTTTTGTGTCATAATCATTACCAAATATTGATAATTCTTTAAGTTGTCCACTTGCAACTCTGACAATATATGGCATTAAATTATTTGGAACGCCTTGTGGCTCTTCACCAATTAAGGCACTTTCATGTGCTCCAACTGGATTAAAATATCTTAAAATACATATATCCCATGTATTGTCTGAAGTATATACATCTTTCAAAATCTGTTCAATAAATAATTTTGTTGTACCATATGGATTTGTAGTTCCTCCTGTTTTACATTCTTCTGTAATTGGAATTGTTTCTGGTTCACCATATACTGTTGCTGAAGAACTAAATATGAATTTTTTTACATTATATTTTTTCATTGTTTGTAATAATGTTAAACAACCTGATATATTATTTTGATAGTAGTCAAGTGGCTTTTTTACAGACTCTCCAACAGCTTTATAACCTGCAAAATTTATTACAGCCTCTATTTCATTTTCTTTAAAAATAGTTTCAAGTTTTTCTTCATCTAAATAATTTATTTCATAAAATTTAAAATCTTTTTTTGTTATTTTTTTTATTTTATCTAAAACTTCTGGTTTACTATTTGAGAAATTATCTATAATTATTATTTCTTTACCTTCATTTAATAATTCTACTGCTGTGTGACTTCCAATATAACCAGCACCACCTGGTAATAAAATCGCCATTACTACTCCTCCTTTTATTCAACATCTATTCCTTTTTTGATACCTATATCCATTTGAATCTGCCCATCTTTTGATATTCTATCTTTAACTGTGTATCCTTTTGATATTAATATATCTCTTATTTCATCAGATTTTGCCCAATCTTTATTTTCTCTTGCCTTTTTTCTTTCTTCTACTAAATCTATTATTTCTTGTGGTAGTTCTATTTTATTTGTTGTTTCTTCATCAATTTTTAATCCTAACACTTTATCAAATTTTAATAATAGTTTTGCTAGTTTAGGTGATTTTTCTTCATTTCTTACTACTTCCCATATAACCCCCATAGCTAGAGGCATATTTAAGTCGTCGTTTATTGCTTGATGAAATCTCTCTTCATATTTATTAACTACTTCATCACTTACATTTTCTTTTCCCTCTATATGTGCTTTATAACCACTTTTTAGTCTTTCAAGAGATTTTGCTGCTCCTTCTATTCCTTCCCATGTGAAGTTTAGTTTGTTTCTATAATGTGAAGAATAACTCAATAATTTATATACTAATGGATCATATCCTTTTTCTTTTATATCTTTTATTAAATATACATTTCCTAAGCTTTTTGACATTTTTCCACCATTTATTAATAAATATTCTCCATGCATCCAAAAATTAGCAGGTACTTTTCCACATAGCCCTTTACTTTGTGCTATTTCGTTTTCATGATGGGTTGGTATTAAATCTATTCCACCTGTATGTATATCAAATTGCTCTCCTAAATGTTTTCTACTCATTGTTGAACACTCTATATGCCATCCAGGATAACTAGGTCCCCAAGGACTATCCCATTTCATTAGATGGTTTTCTGGTGCTTTTATCCATAATGCAAAGTCATAAGGACTTCTTTTTTCTTTATCAATATCAACTCTTGCTCCTGCTTTTTGTTCATCTAAATTTAAATTTGAAAGTATTGGATATTTATCTAATTTTGAAATATCAAAATAAATTGCTGTTGATGTTTCATAAGCATATCCTTTTTTCACTAAGTCTTCAACATATTCCAACATTTCTTTTATATAATCTGTTGCTTTACAAATTATTTCTGGTGTTTCAATATTTAAAAATTTCAAATCATCAAAAAATAATTTCGTATAGTGTTCTGCAATTTCTAATGGTGTTTTGTTTTCTTCTCTTGCTGATTTTAACATCTTGTCTTCTCCTTCATCGCCATCAGAAACTAAATGCCCTACATCTGTTATATTCATAACATGTTTTATATTGTATCCGTTATATTTAAGCACTCTTCTCAATACATCTTGAAATATATTTGTTCTCATATTTCCTATTGTTGCATCTTTATATACTGTAGGACCACAAGAATACATTCTAACTTCGTTAGAATGTATTGGTGTGAATTTTTCTTTTTGTTTTGTTAAAGTATTGTAAAAATATAAATCCATTTTTGCTTCCTTTCGTTGATAACTCTTTGGAAGGAGTAATAAATTACCTTGATGTTGTATTGTTTGCTGGTGTATCAGGATTTGGTTTTTCTCCTCCTCCACTTGTTCCTCCTGGTGTTCCTCCACTTCCACTTGTATCGTCTGTTGTATTTGTTGTATTTGTACTGTTTGTTTTATTGTCTGTATTTGTTGTGTTCTCATTTGTAGGTTCTACTGGTTTTGGTATTTCCTCATTTTTCTTGTGTACGTCACATACTTCTTCTACTTTTCTACCTGTTGTTGTTTGACCATTTGTAGATTTCCATAATTTTAATTGTTCTTTTGGTGGTACTGCACCATATATATTTACCCTTGTTTGTGGGCAATACTCGTTTGCTTCTTTTCCAGTTTCTACACATAGTCTCTGACTTCCATGTCCAGTACATTTTTCTGGTAGATTGTTACTACTAAATATTTCTGTATATGTGTCTCCACAACCAGTTGTTGCTAAACATCCTGTTTGTCTACAAACTGTTTGACTAACTATTTCACCTGGTTTTACAAATGATGCATTTGCTAAATTTTTATGAATATCTGTCATAACTGCATCCCATATCTGTCCTGCTGGATTCACTCCAAACCCTCTTACTTCTTCATTTTCATCAAATCCAAACCAAGTTGCTCCTACATAATATGGTGTAAATCCACATAGCCATCTATCATAACTACTATCTGTTGTTCCTGTTTTTGCACATGTATCCATTCCTGGTATTGCACAATATGTTGCTGTTCCTCCACTTTTTACTGGTTCTTGTAATATTGATTTTGTTAAGTATGCTGTTTGTTCTGAAAATACTCTTGTTTGTTCTTGTTTTGGTGTTAATACTGTGTTTCCATTTGCATCTACTACTTTCGAATAAAATGTTGGTGGTATATATACTCCATCATTTGCTATTGCGCCATAGGCTGCTGCCATTTCTAGTGGACTTGCTCCATTTGTCATACCTCCTATTGCTAACGAAGGCGATTCATCTCTTTCATCTAAAGATTCTAACCCTAATTTTTCTAAGTATTCCATGGATTTTTTAGGTGTTAGTTCCATCATTATTTTTACTGCTGGAATATTTCTAGATAAGGCAATAAATTCCCTAATATTCATTCCGCTTCCTTTATATTGTCCACCATCATTTTTTGGTTTATAACTTCCGAATTCGGTTGGTACATCTAAATAAACAGTTGCTGGTGTTATTATTTTTTCTTCTAATGCAGGTGCTACATCTGCTATAGGTTTTATAGATGATCCTGTTTGTTTTTTCATTTGTGTTGCTCTATTCCATCCTGATACCTCTTTTTCTCCAAGTCCTCCTGCAACACCTAAAACATTTCCTGTTTTATAATCCATAATTGCCATACCAGATTGTGTGTGATTATTAATTGGTTCACCATTCTTTTTATCTATTCCTTTTCTTATGTATTTCTCTTTTTTATATTCTTCTTCTAATCTTGCTTGTATAGAATTATCTACTGTTGAATAAATGGTTAGTCCACTACTATATACATAGTTTTCAGCTAATTCTCTTGATATCTCTTTATCTTCCATAACTTGAGTTATAACTTGTTCTATAACTGCATCTGTATGGTAAGAATATGAGCTTGCTGCAGTTGCTATTTCTGCTTTTTCAAATTTAAGTCCTGATTTTGCTTGTTCTACTGCTTGATTATATTCTTCTTCATTTTCAATATATCCTACTTCTTTCATTTTGCCTAATACAGTAAGTATTTTTGATTTTATTCTTTCATCTCTTTTTTCCTCTGTATCATCATTTGAATATAATTTATATGGATTATAATAAGTAGGTGATGTATTTATTCCTGCTAAGAATGCACATTCTGCTAAACTTAAATCTTTTGCACTTTTGTTGAAATAATATTCTGCTCCTAATTCAACTCCATGTAAATTTCCTTCTCCTCCAACAAATAAGATGTTTAAATATAATTCTAAGATTTGGTCTTTAGATATCATTCTCTCAACTTGATATGCTTTTGCCCACTCTTTTACTTTTCTAAATATACCAGCCATTCCTGCTGATTCATCATCTTTAGTTATATTTTTTACCAATTGTTGTGTTATAGTACTTCCTCCATAAGAACCACTTCCTGTTAATTTATGAATTATAGCTCCACCTGTTCTTTTAAAGTCCACACCACTATGTTTGTAAAATCTTTCATCTTCTATTGCTACATAAGCTTTTGGTAAATATTCTGACATATCTTCAAGAGTTATAATTTTTCTTTTTTCATCTCCACTTAAATTTGCAATAACTGTGCCACTACTATCAACTACTACTGAATTTGAAGCACCTATTTTTAATTCGTCTTTTGTTATTTCAAATTCATCTCCAAAAACTCCAAAAAACATAGCTGCTACAATTCCTGCTCCTATTACACATAAAAGTAAAAATATAATTAATAAAATTTTGAAAAAAGTTTTTAATTTCTCATGTGATTTTTTCTTACTTTTTTTAACATCAGGTTTTCTTGTTTTTACTACTTTTGTTTCATTATTATTTTTTGATACCTTTTTAGTCGTTTTTCTCTTTTTGTTAGGTACTTTATATGGTCTTGTTTTATCATTACTATTACTTTTTTTATTAGTTGGCATCTTATTACCTCCTTGCCATATTTATTTTTTCGGCAACTACATTATATTACATTTTTATAAAAAAGAAAAGGGGTATTTATTAAATTATAAATTTATATTATTTCCGATTAGTTGTTTTATTTGAACATTATTTATTTTTAGTCTTGTTTGTATATTTTTAAAAGGTTGTTTATGATAAATATTTGCTTCATATATATCTTTTAAATCATACATTTTTTTATCAATTTCATCAAAATTTGTAGTATCTGTATATTGTATTTCATAATCATTTATATTAATTCCATTAAATCTCTTTTTGTTTATTTTTACATTTCCCCTTAAGTTTATAATAATAGCTTCATCAAATATTGTGTATTTATTAATTAATTCAGTTGGAAAATCTGCATTTAATATTATTTTTGATTTTGATAAACTTTTTCTTTTGTTATTATTTATCGCAATAATAATTCCTTCTTCTTCTAAAATCTTTTTTTCTATATTTTTGAATTTTTCAGAATGATTTGTTACTATTTTAACTTTTTTATATTTTCTTATTATTTGTTTAATATTTTCTAACAATATTTCTGTTAAATCATTTACTAATATTGATATTTCAGTATCCTCTTTTTTTAATTTTCTCTTATTCACGACATATTCTATAGCTTCTGAAGATAAAACTTGGAAAAGCCATTTTCCATCTACAATTTTAATATTATATGAATGTAAATAATTTATATAGTTTTCAATTTTTTTTATATTTTTGCTTATGATTAATTTATTGCAAATACATTTATCGAGAATTTTTTTTGTTTTTTCAGCCATCTTTTTTGACTTTTTCTCTGATATTTCTTCTCCTATTAATACAGGTAGTAATATTTTATTATTATCTAATTTAACCAAATTTAATAAATTGCAAATTCCATTAAGCTTGTCAGTTTCTTGAACAAAATACAAAAAAACCACTCCTTTATACTTTTATGTTTAAGTATATGTGAGTAGTTTTTATTTATGCTAAATAATTATATCTCTTTTTAAAAAATTATTTTTTATTTGTCCTATTCCTATGAAATTATTGTTATTATAAATTTTATAAATTCCTTCATTTTCAAATCTAGTAAGTTGAACACCATTTAAGAATAATTCTAATTTTTTATTATTTAATTCTATTTTTGGTTTTGTTTTGAATAATTCTTCTATTGTTATTATTCTTTTTTCTATATCTTGTTTTTCATGTAAATCTTTTATTTCTATTGATTGAGCTATATCAAAATCTCCTACTTTTAATCTTTTTAATTCACACATAAAACCAATAGTATTTAACCTTTTTGCAATATCTTCACATAAACTCCTGATGTATGTACCTTTTGAACAACTTACTTTAAACTCTATTTGTTTTTTATTTTCATCTATGTTTATTAATTCAATATTATATATTTCTATTTTTCTTGGTTTTATATCTATTTTTTGCCCTTTTCTAGCATATTCGTAAAGTTTTTTACCATTTACTTTTATTGCAGAATACATTGGAGGAATTTGTTCTTGTTTACCAATAAAACTATTTATTATATTTTCTACAATATTTTTTTGAAAACTTGTTTTAGGTATTGTTTTTTCTTCTAATATTTCTCCTTCTATGTCTGCTGTTGAAGTTTTTATTCCTAATTGTAATGTTACTTGATATATTTTATCATGATTAATTAAATATTTAGAACATAATGTGCCTTTACCAATTAAAAGTGGTAACACTCCAGTTGCCATTGGATCCAGTGTCCCAGTATGACCAACCTTTTCATTACACATCTTTTTTATTTTATAAACTACATCATGAGATGTACAGTCTTTTGGTTTATTTATAATAATAATTCCATTCATTATTTCAAAACTTTCCTAATTTCATTTAATAATTTTTCTTTTACTTGTTCAATATTTCCTTGTAATAAAGCTCCAGCTGCTCTTGGGTGTCCTCCACCTCCAAACATTAAACAAATATCAGAAACATTTACATAATCTCCTGAACGTAAAGATACTTTATAAGAATCTTGATAATCTTTTTGTCTTATAAATACAGAAACCTCAACTCCTTCTATATCTCTACCAATTTCAACTAGTCCTTCATGATCTCCTGGTTCAGCATTAGCCTCTTCTTCATCTTTAGATGTTATGTATGTAAATGTTACTTTTCCATTTTCTAAAATTTCCATTCTTTGCATTACTTTTTGAGATAATAAAAAATTTGCTTTTGTCATTGTTCTTAATGTTCTTTTATAAATATCAGGTATATTTACACCTTTTCTTATAAGTTCAGCTGTAAATTCAAATGTTTCTGCATTTATTCCTTGATGTCTAAATCCCCCTGTATCTGTAACTATTCCAGTCATAATGCATGTTCCAATGTTTTTATCTATTTCAATCCCATAATATTGAAACATACCTGCTAAAACTTCACAACATGCTGGAGATGCTGGATTTACATAGTTTATATCTCCATACATGTTATTACTTCCATGATGATCTATTACAATTGTTTTTTTAGCATTTTCAAAATATTCTTTTTGAGCTAATCTTTTTATAACTGCACAATCCACTGATATTGCTAAATCATAGTTTTTTATTTCTGATTCTGTTTTTATTGTATCAATTTTTGGTAAAAAATTATACATTCTTGGATATTCAGGTATAATAACATCTGCTTGTTTTCCCATTCTATCTAACACAAGTTTTACAGCTAAACTACTTCCTATTGCGTCTCCATCAGGTGTTTCATGTGTTAAAACTACTATATTTTCAGCTTTTTTTATTTCATTTAAAATTTCATCTAATGTCATTCTTATTACTCCTCTTCTTTTTTTGGTAAAATATCTTTTAATATACTATCAATTCTAGCACCATATTCTAAAGAATCATCTATTTCAAATATAAGTTCAGGTGTATTACGTAAATTTATTCTTTTAGCTAATTCACTTCTAATAAATCCAGACGATTTTTTTAATCCTGCTAAAGTATCTTTTATATTTTTTGAATTCATAATACTAACATATACTTTTGCATATTTTAAATCTGAAGTTACTTTTACTTTTGTTACACTAACCAATCCTGTTACATTTGGATTCTTTAATTCATAGCTAATTATTTGACTAAGTTCTTTTCTGTATTCTTCATCAATACGTCCCATTCTATTATTATTTACTGGCATTTAAATCTCCTCCTTCAACCGATGGGGACGGTCCTTTTTGAACCAGCAGGGACGGTCCTTTTGGTTTTTCATTCTCTTCAACCAAAAGGACCGTCCCTGCTGGTTCAAAAAGGACCATCCCTGTTGATTGAAAATTTATCTCTTAATCTCTTCCATAATGTATACCTCGATAATGTCTCCTTCTTTAATATCATTATAATCTTGTATTTGAATTCCACATTCAAATCCCTTTCCAACTTCTTTTACATCATCTTTAAATCTCTTTAATGTTGATAAATGTCCTTCATGTATTACTACATTATCACGTATTACTCTAACTCCGGCATTTCTTTCTACACTTCCTGATAATACATAAGCACCTGCTATTGTTCCAACATTAGAGATTCTAAATGTTTGTCTTACTTCTGCATTTCCAATAACCTTTTCTTGATATTTAGGTTCTAGCATTCCCTTCATTGCAGATTCTACATCTTCAATTGCTTGATAAATTATTGAATATTGTTTTATTTCTACTTCATCTTTTTCTGCCATTTCTTTTGCTACATTATCTGGTCTAACATTAAATGCAATTATTATAGCATTTGATACTTTAGCAAGTGTAACGTCAGATTGATTAACTCCTCCTGTTGCTGCATGTATTACTTTTACTTTTACTTCTTCATTTTGTAATTTTTCTAATGATTGTTTTACAGCTTCAACAGATCCTTGTACATCTGCTTTTACGATTAAGTTTAATACTTTTAAGTTTCCTTCTTCCATTTGACTGAATAGGTTATCTAATGTTATTTTTGTTACATTGTTAATTGCTTTTTCTCTAGCTTGATTTTTTCTTCTTTCTATTAAGTGTTTTGCCATTTTTTCGTTTTTAACTTCATAGAAAGTTTCTCCTGCTTCTGGAACTTCTGTTAATCCCATTATTTCAACTGGTGTTGATGGTCCTGCAGATTTAACATTTTTGCCTTTATCATCTTTCATTGCTCTTATTCTACCTATTGAAGAACCTACAACTATTGTATCTCCAACATCTAATGTTCCTCTTTGTACAAGCATTGTTGCAATAGCACCTTTTGCTTTGTCTAATCTTGCTTCTATTACTGCACCTTTTGCTTGTTTTTTAGGGTTTGCTTTTAGTTCAAGAACATCTGCTTCTAACAATACCATTTCTAATAATTGGTCAATATTTTCACCTTTTTTAGCAGAAATTGGAACATATATTGTGTCCCCTCCCCATTCTTCAGGTACTAATTCATAAGTCATAAGTTCTTGTTTTACTTTATCAATATTTGCATCTGGTAAATCTATTTTGTTTATTGCAACAATAATTGGTATTCCTGCTGATTTTGCATGATTTATAGCTTCTATTGTTTGTGGTTTAACACCATCATTTGCAGCTACTACAAGTATTGCAATATCTGTTATTTGTGCACCTCTAGCACGCATTGCAGTAAATGCTTCATGTCCAGGGGTATCTAAAAATGTAATATATCTATCATTAACTTTAACTTTATATGCTCCTATTGCTTGTGTAATTCCACCAGCTTCTCCTTCAATTACATTTGTTTTTCTAACTGCATCTAAAAGAGAAGTTTTACCATGGTCAACATGCCCCATTACAACTATAACTGGTGGTCTTGCTGTTAATTCTTCTTCTTTATCTTCAGAATCATCAAATAAAATATCTTCTTCTGTCACTGTTTCTTTTTTGTTAGCAGTAATTCCAAACTCTTGGGCAATTAGGTATGCTGTATCAAAGTCAATTTCTTGATTGATAGTTGCCATTATTCCATATCCTAATAATTTTTTAATAACATCTGCTGTTGTCTTTTTCATTTCAGCAGCAAAATCTTTAACTGTAATGCTTTCTGGTATTTCAATTTCTGTTAATTGGAATATTTTTTGTTTATTTCTTTTTTCTTGGTTTGAACCTTTTCTTTTCTTACCTCTTCTGCCACGTTCTGTTGTTAAGTCATAATAATCAAGCATTCCACCATCTTGATCATCAAACATATTTGATAATCTATTTGCTTGTTTTAATCCTTTTAATTTTCCTTCGTCAAAATCATTTCCTCCATGATTTCTTCTAGATTTTGATTTTTTTGTTGTTTTATTTTCTTCAAATCTGTTATTATTTTTTTGCTTATCTATGCCAATTCCTCTATTATATTCTCTCGTATTTTCTTTTTCAACTGAATCAGCTGACATAATATTTTTTATATTTTTTTCTATTCCTACTTCATCTAATGGTCTTTTTCCAAATTTATTGTTTCTGTTATAATTACTATTGTTTCCATATTTATTATTATTAAACTTATTGTTTTTATTGAAATTACTTCTGTCATTCTTATTGTCATTTTTATTAATATTTCTATTATCATTTCTATTATCATTTTTATTAACATTATTATTAACATTTTTATTAATATTTTCTTTTATATTTTCTTTTTCAGAAGTATTAATTTCTTTTTCTTCAGTTTTACTTTGTTCTACAATAGGCTTTTCTTCTTTAATAACTTGAGGTTTTTCTTCCTCCTTAGGCTTCTTGGTTTTTAAACCAAACAACTCACTTACAGTCATTGGTTTATTTGGTTTATTTCTGTAAACTATATTATAATCTTTATTTTGTCTTCTTTCTACAAAACCTATATTATTTTTCTTTTCTTCTTTTTTTACATTTTCTTTTTTTACATTATTGTCTTCTTCTGTTATTATAACTTCTCTCCTAATAATAACAGGCGTATCTTCTTCTTTTTTAGTTTCCTGCTTTTTTTTGTTTTCTTCTTTATTTGAAGTTTTATTTGAAGAATTATTTGTTAATTCTTTTTCTAATCTTATTGCATCATCTTCATCAATTCCACTTAAATGACTTTTTGCATTTATATTTAATTTTTTTGCCACTTTTAATACTTCCTTACTGGTTAAGTCTAGCTTTTTTGCTATATCATATATTTTTATCTTACCCAATAACTTCACCCCCATTATTAATTTTTTGAATTTCATTTGATAGATTTATTTCTTCGACACCTATTATTGCTTTATTATTTTTACCTATTGCATTACTTAATTCTTCTATTTTTCCACTAATTATAATTGGTATATTATATTCCTCACTCAATTTTTTAAACTTATTTTTTGTTCTAATAGAAGCCTCTTCTGCTACTATTATTAATTTTACTTTTCTTTTTTTTATTTCCTGCTCTACGCTATCAGCTCCAAAACATACTTTTCTAGCTCTTGCAGATAATCCTAACAATCCTAATATTTTTTTATTTATCAAGTATTACACCTCTTAAATTTTCATATATTTCATTTGATATTTTCATATCAAATAATCTTTCAAGTCTTTTTGTTTTTATCATTTTTTCTAAACACTCATAATTATCACAAATATATGCTCCTCTACCCTCTTGTTTTCCAGTTTTATCGATAAATATTTCTTCATGTTTATTTTTTACAATTCTAATTAATTCTTTTTTATCTCTTTTTATATTACATCCCATACATGTTCTCTGTGGCTGTCTTTTCATAATTTGTCCCTCCTTTATTGTATGTTTTTACATTTATGTTTATTCTGTTTCTTCATTTTGAGCATTCATTAACATTTCTCTAAATTGTGTTTCAGATTTGATATCTATTTTCCAATTTGTAAGTTTTGCTGCTAATCTTGCATTTTGTCCTGATTTACCTATTGCAAGTGATAATTGGTCATCTGGTACAATTACTTGTGCAAATTTTTCATCTTCTTTAACATCTACTGCCAATATTTTTGCAGGTAATAAACTTGATGCAATATATATTGATGGATCTTCATCCCATTCTATAATGTCTATTTTCTCTCCATTTAGTTCATTTATAACATTTTGAATTCTTACACCTTTTTGTCCTACACATGAACCAACTGGATCTATATTTGGATCTGGTGAATAAACTGCAACTTTACTTCTATATCCTGGATCTCTTGATACACTCTTTATTTCAATTACACCTTCATATATTTCTGGTATTTCAAATTCTAATA
>CAMNPT010000018.1 GCA_946548575.1 uncultured Clostridium sp.
CATGGCTTATGAAAGAATTTGGCGAAAAATATTATAAAAATTTTGCATATATAAATTTTGAAAAAAATACTAGAATGGAGCAATTATTTTCTGGTGAGAAGAGTGGCTAATTAATATTCCACTTTATTTAATAGGTAATATAGAGAACATTTATACAGTATAGTGAGTAATATAAAAAGAAATATATAACATTAATTAAATAATATAGATTAGGAGAAATTTGCAATTTAGAAGAAAAAATAAATTTTCTAAACTTGCAAATTTTTTATTGTTTTTAGAAAATTATAATTAAAATTTTTTTATGAAAAAAATTCGAATTTAATAATAAAATATAATTAATTGTTAAATACCTTTAAAAATAGAAGAGAGAAGTAGGGAGAGATTGATCAAAGGTAGTGTAAAATAGAAATATATAACATTGCACAAAATCAATCTTTTGTGCAAAACGAAATAGGAGTAAAATATAGAATACCTGGCTCAGGTATCCCCTTCAAGTATTGATACTACTTGCTTACAAGCTCTTAATAGTATCTTATATTTAGTTATTTTTCTCATATTTTGTATTCATTTTATCCATTTTCAGTATAACGGCTATTTTTTATTTATACTATATTTATTATACATTATTATAATTTTTATTCATTATATTTATATTCTTATATTAGATCTTATATTTTAAACAACAACTTATATTACTTAAATAAAAAAACGCCTTAAAAACGATTTTAGCGATTCGTCTTAAAATAGCCTTATTTTTTAGACAACAAACTATATGGCTAATTTTTAAAAGCGGCTTAAAATTGATTCTCGTGCGTCGTTATTTTAGTGATTTTTGAGCTAAATCCAAGTTGCTGCAATTATTACATAGATTTATATAAATCATTAAAAATTACATATTATTATAATAATCAAGATATTTGTAATTGTAAAATAAAGTTTTAATCATATAAGATGATAGTTTTATGAGAATAATATAAAAATGTCTTAAAAACGATTTTCAGAGGTTTAGATTTATAAAATTATAATTAATTCTGAAAATAATATAAAAAATTTATCAAATAACAAATGTTCGTTTTTTAGAATTATAAATCGAAAATTTAAAATTTAACATTGCACAAATTTAAATTCAAATTTTAAAATCTAATTTTAAATTTAAAAATTTTTAATTCTTACTAAAAATTTTTAAATTATTTTTTGTTTATCAATTTTATATTTTTAGAATTTATTATAAAATTTTCATTTTTGTAATTTATTTTTTAAAAATTACAATTCACAATTTCAAAAATCCTCTATTCCCCCCTACTCCATCATTTTTTAAACTAGGAAAAATTCTTTAATATAAAGGGTGCAATCTGTCCATAAAATTTTTAAATAAACCAGATACATTATCAAAATAATTTTGGACTCCAAATACAATTAATTCTGATTCTATTAATTTATCTATAATTGGATTAATACTTTCCTGTTGCTTCCTGATATTAATAATACCTTTGACATTTTAAATTCCTCCTATTAATTACTTGATATCTTTCTTTATAATATTTCCCCAATATATTTCAAACTTTCAATTAAATCTTCATATCGAATATCTTTAGCATAAAAATTATCTTTTTGGTATCTTTCCCATTGTTTTTTCATAATATCACTATTTTCCAATTGCTCAATAGATGTATTCCAGTTTTTAATTATATTTAAGGTATCTCTATGCTCAGCAGTAGCATAAATAGCTTTTTTCAATGTGTCAAAATCTATATTTCTCTTTTGAGTATTTAACAACATATATACATCATAATAATCTCTGACTCTAGTTCCTAATATTCCTCTTTTAATAATAGATTCAAATTTTTCAGCAATAACAGTTTCAAGATTATATGACCAAATCTTTATTTTTCTATCTTCTAACATTAAATTAAAGGTATATTCTATTTCTTTATATGTAATTTTATCTCCAGTAGTTATATCTATTTTCATAATAACTGGCATTGATGATAAATAATTGGCTTTAAAAGTTAGTCTGTATCCGCCATAATCATCATCTCCTCTGATTAACTCTATTTTTTGTACTTCAAAGGTAACGTCATCATCAAGATGTATATTACAAATTTCGTTAACAATTTTTGATATATTTTCTTCAGTAAGTTTAAATCCTTTTATAGTAGTATCCATATTCATTGTTGTTCTGCTATCTATACCAAGCATTGCAGATATTAGCATTTCACCTTTTAATATAAAGTTATCCTTGTATTTTGAAATAGAAATTCTTTCTAGGAATCTTTCAAGCATATACGTTTGTAAAACTGATTGTGCTGAAATTTTATTTTCTTTTGCTATATTATTTATTATTGCTTTTAAACTCATTGGATTTCTTTTCATCCAAGTACCTCCATATATTGTGCTAATATTTTATCAATTTTAAATTTTTTTGCATACTCTGATAATAAAATTAAATTTTTATCTTTTCTTTTCATATACTCATTTATTGCAGTATTAAATATCTGTAAATCAATTTTGTTTCTATCTCTAATAATATCACAAATTGTTCTTTCTAAATTATATGTTTTTACAGTAAAATTTTTTTCAAGTTCTAATTCAGTTAATCCTAAATCATAAAATTCTTTTTTTATGTAATGTACATTCAATAAATCGTTATTAACTCTATTATTACTAGGAAATGTCATATCCAATTGTAATGGAGTTCGATCAGTCATTCCATAAAAATATAAAGCAGTATTATGTGAGTATATACCATTTTTGTATTTCTTTCCTATTAGCCAGAATTCATTTATATCCTTATCTGGACTAGCATATATACCATGAGCTATTCTGTTTAATATTCCTTCTTGAACAAGTGAATATAAAACATGCCTATCTATGTTATATTCATCTAATTTATTTGCATATATTATTCCATTGTTTTTATCTATAATTTTTTTATAATCATCCATAATACACCTCCGACATTTCATATACATATTATAGCCCAAATGTATATGAAATGTCAAGAAAAGTTTCGATATAAATTTATAAAATGTCCACCTCATTTATCTATTCCTTTTATTGTAACCTTATAATTTATAAAAAATTTATATAATTTGAGATTATTTTTTCAAAAATTCGTAAATCCATATATTTCAGTACTTTGCCTTATTTTTTAAACAACAAACTATATGCCTAATTTTTAAAAACGGCTTAAAATCGATTCTCGTGTGTTGTTTTTTTAGCCGTTTTTCAGCATTTTTTAAAGATGCCTAAAATTAAGCATTTCAATAAGAATTATATCATAATTATAAGATTTAATAAATTGAACATTATTGTTTAAACATATAACTAATGTTTAGTTTTGAAATTATATATTAAAAATTCAATTTTATAAAATTTTAAAATTTAATTTTATATTTTTGTAATTATAATTTTTTATTAAATTTTTTTAATCTTTAGTGCATTTTTAAATATGAAGTTGCAGTAATTCTTGTAACATTACATTCCTTTTCAATATAAGCAATATTTCTTTATATAACGCTTTACTTTTGAGCAACTATTCCATAATATCTTCGTATTAATTTAATTCCCTTTTCAGTTGTATTTTCTGCAACATATTTCTCAAAAATATTTTTTTCTATTGAAACTCTTTCATATTCTCCATTTTTCATTTCTGAAAAATTATCTAATATTGGCACTTTTAAAAGTAAAGCATATAAATCTTCTTTTGTTTTGTAATATTCTACTACATGTAAAGGAATTAATTCCACATTCTTAAATCCAGAATCTAATACTGCTTCATAATCAATTAAACTTATTGGTTTAGTATCAGTAAATCCTTGCCCTATATTAAATAATCTTTTCTAATTCCAACAATCTAATTTGTCAACTCCTCTTATTATTAGATATCCTCCTGGTTTTAGTGTTTTATATATTTGTTTTGGATCTGTTACTGTATGACGAGCAGTTACTAAATTAAAGTAATTATCAGGTGTCTCCATTTCAAGATTGTTCATTACCTTAAATTTAATATTCTTTCTACCACTTTCTTTTAGATTTTTATTTGCTGCTTTTATCATTTCTTTTGAAAAATCTGTTCCTAATATTTCTAAACAATCAGGGAAATATTTTAATACTTTTTCTCCAGCAGCAGTTCCTAAATCTAATATTTTTGAATTTTCATTTGAATGTTTTACAATTTCATCTTCATAAATCCAATCTGTAAAGTTTTCACTTATGTAATTAATATCATCAAACGACCAATTTGCTAATTTATTATAAAATTCATATTCATTAATTTTCATATTTAAAACCTTCTTTCTTTATTTTTGTGATTTAATACAAAAAAGAACCTCCTTTCATGAACACACAACAAAAATAATCACAAAAATTTTGTGTATATTTTATTGCCATTCATGAAGAGATTCTTAAGGCTCTTCATTATTCCTCTAAACTTGTTTCGTTTACTGGTAGTAAAACGCGAATGAGCGAATTGAATTACTACAATATAATTATACTATAAATTATCAAATAAATCAATACAGAAGGAATTCCTATTATCAATCTTACAGAAAATTTTCTGTCTTCAGCAGTATGCTCAAAAAGTGAGCATACTGAATATTCTTCTAATTCATCATCTTTATAAATATTGTGAATAATAGTAGTAAATATTACTGGTCAAATATTGTTATTTCATTTTATATTCTTTCAATGCTTTTGCAATTTGGTCAGGGCATGATGTTTCTCTAAAACCGCACTTAATACCTGATAATTTTGAAATTACATCATCAATTTTCATTCCTTTAATCAAAGAACTAATCCCCTTCAAATTACCATTACAGCCACCAATTACTTTCAAATTGTTTACTATATCATTTTTATCTATATCAAAAATCATTTCTGTAGAACATACACCATTTGGACTGTATCTATATTCCATCTCTTACACCTCTTTTTACTAAATATAATTTTCCTTTTCTAAATCTTCTGAAAATCTTAATTATAATAATTTTTTTCAAAGCATTATAAATATAAGTGCCCTGGCATAAAAATATGTCAGGGTTTTTGTGTTTAATTAGTCAAACATTCCTCCGATTATTCCACCTACTGCATTAAATGCATTACTTTTTACATCAGCTGCCTTTGGACTTACTGTGTTTGTTGATGATAATAATGAATCTGTTGGTGCAACTGGGCTCATTAATACTTTACCTGTTCCTCTATATACATTTAATAATCCTTCATTTGAAACTGCTGAACCTATTAATGTTTTTGTTGTCTTTTCAACTGTAAAATCTAGTGAAGTTGACCAACAAACAGCTTGTTTTCCATCTATTTTTAATTCTTCATTATTTAATTCTATCTCTATTAATTCTTCTTCTGGTACATTACTTTCTAATACAGCAATTCCATTTCCCTTTAGATTAACATTAAATAAACCTTCATTACCTAATAATGCAGATGATACATTTTTTCTAGCTGTAATTCCAATATCTACTCCATTTTCGCATGCTAAGAACATACCATCTTCAATTGTAACTCCATTACTTCCCCATTCTCCAACATCACATAAAATTAAATATTTATATGTAGGTTCTAATACAATTACTCCAGTACCTGTATAAACTGGTTTAACTGCAGATTCTTTAGTTACAGCTCCTTTTACCATTTTACCTAAAAAGTCTCCAACACCTTTAACATCTGTTTTTACTTCAACATTTCCAGTCATCCATTGTAAAGCTCCTGCTTGCATAGTTAATGAACTATTTTCTAAATTAGCCACAACTTGACGACGTCTTACATTCATTTTAGACATGAAATATTGTGCTGTTGCATTATATGGGCTAACACTTAAGTCTCTTTCATATTCAAGTATACTAAATATTCCTTTTTGTTTTGTAAATTTTCTTTCTCCATTTGTTAAATTATTAATTTGCATAATTAATTCCCCCTTTTATTTTTTTATTACGAGTTAATTATATCATAAAATTTATATAAAACAAATAAGCTATTATAAAAATAATAGCTTATTTAAATCTTCTTAAATAATTATCAATTTTTTCAATAAATTCTTCGTTATTTCTAGTTTGTGTCATTTGACTAATTACTTGTTCAGTAACATCTGCTACAGGCATACTATTCATTGCTTTTCTCAATGCAAATACAGTATCTCTTTCTTTTTGTGTTAATAATAAATCCTCTCTTCTTGTTCCTGATTGATTAATGTCTATTGCTGGGAAAATACGTCTTTCTGAAAGTTTTCTATCTAAGCGCACTTCCATATTTCCTGTACCTTTGAATTCTTCAAATATAACATCATCCATTCTGCTTCCTGTATCAACTAATGCTGTTGCCAAAATTGTTAAACTTCCACCAAATTCAATATTTCTGGCTGCTCCAAAAAATTTTTTTGGTTTGTGTAATGCTGCTGGATCAATACCACCAGATAAAGTTCTTCCTGATGAAGGAATAACTAAGTTATAAGCTCTTGTAAGTCTTGTAATACTATCTAATAATATAACTACATCTTTTCCATGTTCAATAATTCTTTTAGCTCTTTCTAAAACCATTTCAGCAACTTTTACGTGGTGTTCTGGTAATTCATCAAAAGTTGAATGTATTACTTGTCCTTTAATAGAACGTTTCATATCAGTAACTTCTTCTGGTCTTTCATCTATTAACAATACAATTAATTCTACTTCAGGATTATTTTTACTAATACTATTAGCAACTTTTTTTAATAAAGTTGTTTTTCCAACTTTAGGTGGTGCAACTATCATTCCTCTTTGACCTTTTCCAATTGGACACATTAAATCTATTATTCTTGTTGCATAATCTTTTGGATCAGTTTCTAATTTTAGTTTTTCATTCGGGAAAATTGGTGTTAATTCATCAAATCTTTTTCTTTTCATTGCTTTTTCAGGATGTTCACCATTAACTTCTCCTACAAATATTAAAGATGGGAATTTTTCTCCTTCTCTATATCTTGAAATTCCTTTTATTATGTCTCCATTATCAAGTCTAAATCTTCTTATTTGAACCATTGATACATATACATCTTTATCACTAGATAAATAATTTTCACCTCTTAAAAAACCATATCCATCTGGTAAAATATCTAATATTCCTTCAGCAATTTCATCGCCATCATTTGTTAGTTTATATTCAACAATTGGTTCCCCATTTTCATCATAATGTCTTTCTTTTTGAGCTTTTTTTTCTTCATCTTTATCTAACTCATTAAAATTTTCTAATTCATTTTCATCATATTTAAAAACTTGTTTTAAAACAGTAATTAACTCATCTTTTTTTAATTTTGATATATTTTTTATATTATTTTGTTTTGCTAATTCTTTTAATTCTGTTAATGTTAATTCCTCTAATTTTTGCATAAAAACCTCCTATTAACTAATAATTTTTTTATATTTTTTTACATGGGAATTTTTAAGAATAAAAACATACTATTTATTATAACATAATTTTTTAAAAATTGAAATAATTTCTTGAAATTTTTTAAAAATAAAAAGAATGTATTAATATTTACATTCCTTTATCAATATATACTCTTTCATTTGGATAATACATGTCTAATTTTTCTCTTGCTGTTTGTTCAACAAATTCTAAAGAATTAACATCATCTTTTTTCTTTGCTAATTCTTCTTTTTCTGTTTTTTCATCTTCTATTTTTTGAGATAATTCTTCACTATCTTTACTATATTCATTCAACGTCTTTTGTTGATTTACTAATGTAAATACAACATAAAAAACTATTAATATTATTAATATAATTCTATAAAGATTTTTGCTTTTTCTCATAAGTTATTCTCTCCAATTCTATTGTTTGTATCCATAAAGGTTTATATTATATATTTCTACATAAATTCTCAAAATCCTTCTTTATTTATTAATTATTTTGTATTTTTTTCTTATCATTTGGAATTTTTGGAATTATTTTTAATATATTTGTTATTTTTCTATTAATATTTCGTACATTTATAATTACAAAAGAAATTGGTTTAAATATTGTTTTTCTAAATATATTATATAAGTATTTAAAAGGAATTAAAATTATAGTAATTGTTTTTGATATTAAATTCTTTATTATAGTTAATAATTTTACATTTATTTTTATAATAAAACTACTAAAGATATACATATATAAAGTAATGCCTATAAAAATGGCTAAAAACATAAATAATCTAATTTGTCCATCATTAAAAATAAAGGTTGTATACAATATAATTAAACCTGCAAATATCCAAAATAAAATGTCTTCTATATATGTTACTAAATCCTTAGTTTTAAATATTTTTCTTAATATTCTAAAGAAGTCGAAAATTAAACCAATTGCAAATCCATCTAAAGTAAATATTAAAAATAAGTAGACTTGATTTATTATCATTATAATCTCCCTTAAGTAATTATTTAAATATTTTGCTAATTAAACTTCCTTTTGTTTTTTCTGAATTTTTATTATCACTATAAGATAGAGATGATATATCTCCTTCTACTATTACTTCAGATGTATCAATGCTAAGCTTATTTATTCTAATATTTTCACCTTTAACTGTTAATAAACCTAATTCTGTTTCTAAAATTATTACTTGATCATCAAAACTAAAGACATCTAATACACCTGATAAGCTTAATTTCTGTCTATTTTCTAATATAATATTTTGAATAATACCTGTGTTAATATTTTTTCTTTCATCAACAGTCATGCCTCTAACCTCCCTATTTTTCTCGTTAAATTATATATATTCACTTTTTAATTTATTTAGAACATTTTTTTATTAATATTAATAAAAATTATTGCAAAAATTATGTAAATATATTATAATATTGGTTAAGTAGTTACATGTTGTTTTAATTTTCTCAATAATTTGAGCAAAGGAGGCTGATTATATGTTGGTAAAACAGAGCGATGATTTTTATGTTAATTGCTATTCACGGAGCTCAGGAGTAACAGGAAGTTGTAACTTGTTGTCAATTCATTTTCCTAATGGAAAAAATTTCAGAGTTTTAATTGATTGCGGACTTTTTCAGGGAAGCGATGATACTGGATACCGTAATTATATGGTTCCATTTAATGCAGAAAAAATAGATTCTGTTTTTATAACTCACAATCATATTGATCATACAGGTCTTTTACCATTACTTGTAAGGCAGGGATATCAAAATGAAATCTTTACAACCTATGATACAGCAAGATTAATTGATGTTGCATTGTATGATAGCTGTAAAATTAAAAATGATGATATAGGAACTGCTTTGTATACTCAAGAAGATGTTGGAAGAGTCATTGGTCAAATAGTTGGTTGTCGTTACAAAACTATTATAAAACCACATAAATATGTTCATGCAATAATGTATTCTAATGGACATCTCGTAGGAGCTGCAACAATTTTTATGAATATCAAATACCCTGGTAGAGATGATATTAATCTGGTGTTTACTGGTGATTATAATAATAAGAACGTGTTTTTTAATGTAGAAAATCTTCCTAAAAGGATTAGAGATTTAAAAATTTCTGCTCTTTTTACAGAATCTACATATGGAAATATGGATTCAAATGACCCAAGATTACGTCCTTGTCTTAAGGAAAATATAATAAATGCAATCAACAATGGAAAAACAATTGTGTTTCCTGCATTTGCACAAGGAAGATACCAGGAAATTCTTCTTCTCTTAAAGAAATTGCAAGATGCAAATGATATTCCTACCACTATCCCTATTTGGTTAGATGGTTATACTGGTCAGGAATATACAAAGAGATACCTTTATATGGATTTAGGCATCAAAAAATTCGCAAAAAATTTTATGCCTAAAAATGCAAAATTTATTCCTTATAAAGGAAGAAGAATAATTCGCCAAAAATTGATTGATGATCCTCGGCCTAAAATTATCATATCACCTGGTGGTATGGGAAATTATGGCTCTATTCAGAAATATATTTCAAATTATATTTCAAAAGAAAATGTCTTAATACATTATCTTGGATATTGTTCACCGGAATCTAGAGCATCTGAATTAATCAATGCTTCTTATGGTGAAGAGGTAACCTATGCAGGTATGTCTTATATCAAAAGGTGCGAAGTAAAATGGAGTGGTGAGTTTTCTGCACATGCAAAGAGAAATGAACTTTTAAATTTCACAAAACAGTTTAGCAATTTGAATTCTGTTCTTATAACACATGGAGAACCAGAAGTACGTAAAGAATATGCTAAATATTTACTTAAAAATCTGAGTGAGTCAGTCCAAATTGGTATTTTGGAACCTGAATATGTTTACCATATCAACTCTGAAGGAGTTTCAACATTTACATCAAATTTTGAACTTTAAACCAAAAATTATAATTAGTTTAACTACCAAAAAGAGAGTTTCAATTTTGAAACTCTCTTTAACTTATATTAAATTTTAAATAGCTTTTAATGAAATCATCGATTTCACCATCCATAACAGCCTGAACATTTCCAACTTCATAATTTGTTCTATGATCTTTAACCATTGTATAAGGACAAAAAACATATGAACGAATCTGACTTCCCCATGCTATGTCTTTTTGCTCTCCTTTTAAGTCTTCGATTTTTTCTTTTTGTTCTTTTTCTTTTAAATCAAAAAGTTTAGATTTTAACATTTTCATTGCTGTTTCTCTATTTTGAATTTGAGAACGTTCTGATTGGCAAGCCACTACAATATTTGTTGGTATATGTGTAATTCTAACAGCAGATGAAGTTTTATTTATATGTTGTCCTCCAGCTCCAGATGCTCTATATGTATCAATTCTTAAGTCATCTGGATTAATATCTATTTCTATATCATCTGTAATTTCAGGTAATACTTCAACAGATGCAAAAGACGTATGTCTCCTTCCTCCACTATCAAAAGGAGAAATTCTCACTAACCTATGCACTCCTTTTTCACATTTTAAATAACCATAAGCATTTTCACCAGTTACTTCAAATGTAACACTTTTTAATCCTGCCTCTTCCCCTTCTAAGTAGTCTAATTCTTTTACTTCATAATTATTTTTATTTGCCCATCTTGTATACATCCTATAAAGCATTTCAGCCCAATCTTGAGATTCTGTTCCACCAGCTCCTGGATGAATCGTAAGAATCGCATTATTTTCATCATATTTACCAGAAAGAAGTGTTGACATTTCTAATTTTTCAAAATCTTTTTGTATTTTATTTGTTGATTTTAAAATTTCCTTTGCTACTTCTTCATCAGGTTCCATATTAACCAATTCTGTTAGTTCAATCAAGTTGTTTATTTCCTGACTAACACTATTAAAAGAATTTAGTTTTGATTTTAATTGTTTAATTTTACTTAATATTTTAGATGATTTTTGATTATCATTCCAAAATCCATCTACAAGTGTTTTCTTTTCTAATTCATTTATTTCTTTTTCTATATTAGATATGTCAAAGAGACTCACCTAATTCTATAATTTTATTATGTAGTTCTTCAAGTAGTTTAGAATTTTCTTCTAACTCTAACATATTAATCACTCCTTATTTACTTTTATTTTTCTAATTTATATAATTCTTTTAACGGAATATTCTTTTGCTCTGCTAATTCTTTGATACTTTCATACTCCGGATAAATATAAACTTCTCCTTTAGGTGTTGTTATTTTCTTTCCTGTAACTTTTCCATATTTAGTATCTATTTCTATTTTTTCCCTCTTTAACTCTGCTCTATCTACTTTATAAAATCTAGCACCAATTGTTGTTGTTTCTTTGAAAATAATTTCTAATAGATTATCTAAATTTTCTTTTTCGCAAATTACTTCTAGTTTATATGCAGGCCTATTTTTCTTCATAAATATTGGTGTATAAAAAACATCATTCGCATTATTTTTGAAAAGTTTTTCCATTGTATATCCAAGTTCTTCTCCATTTGAATCATCTATATTTGTTTCAATCACATACATATCAGACTTTGAGTCTGTCATTTCTCCATAATATACTTTTAATAAATTAGAATATCCAATATCTTTAAAACCAGCACCATATCCTACCTTTTCTAATTTCATTTCTGGCATTATTGTATAATCTTTTGCTAGTGTAGATATTATTGCTGCTCCAGTTGGTGTTACAAGTTCTGTATCTACATCAATCTGTTTAAATCTCACATTTTCTGTAGCAAAAATTTGCGATGTTGCAGGTACTGGAACACTCATTTTTCCATGGGCACATTCTATGAATCCATGTCCTTCATTTACAACACTTGAAACAATAATATCTGGATTGATTTTATTAATTAATATGGCTGTTCCAACTATATCTATAATAGAATCTATTGCTCCTACTTCGTGAAAATGAACTTCGTCAATTAGCTTTCCATGTACTTTGCTTTCTGCATTAGCAACTTTTAAAAACATTTCTTTAGCAAGAATTTTTGTTTTATCATCCAAACTACTTTTATCAATAACTTCATTTACATCATTTAAGTTTCTATGTTTATGATTATGATGGTGATTGTGTTCATGGTGATGAATATTTCCATATTCATCTTTACCATCAACAATAACATTTACATATCTGCCATTTATTCCGTATGACTCTTTTTTAGAAATTTCTATTTTATATCCATCTAGATTTAACTTTTTTATTTCATTAAAAAAATAATTTTCATCATCAATAATATCTAGTAATGCTCCTAATGTCATATTACCACATATTCCACTTGAACAATCAAAGTATAATATCTTCATTTTATCCCCTCATTTCTTTACTTATTTTATAATAACAATAAAAAATAAACAACCCACTTTTAGAAAATTATATGTATTATGCCACACTTTTTGCAAAAGTTCTGTTTTTATTACTATTAATTCGCTCATCAGTATAAATGTAATTTATAACGAACGAAAGAGAGGTGTAATAACTCCTCTCTTCCTAGTTTTTACATCATTGTCTTTGATTGAACAATATACCAAAGTCCCTCCGCATAATAAGCCGTTACTCCACTTAAGTGGCTGTACCAAAACCGGATACGGTCATATGCTTCGTTCTTATGTGTATACCCTTTTTCCTCTAATAAGATGAAATGTCTGTCAATCATTTTGATACCTCCATTATGTTTTAACTTTACTACAAAACCCTTATTGGGTAAATCTATATTTATTATACCATATTTTATGTAAATTTTCAATTTGATCACTCATTTTTAATCTAATACATTTAATTCACTTATTTAATATATCTTTATACGGATTATTCATTATATCCCTCTATTCTATCTATTTTTATATACAATATTACTTTTCTTTAATTTCATCAATTTGAATTTATTAAATTTTATTTTCTTTCTTTCTACAAGCCAACTATTAGCAGATTCCCATATTGAAAAAGAACCAACTGTTGAAATAACTGTATATAATAATGATTCAGAAATATTGTTTAATACAAATGATGTAGAAATAAATATTAGCCCTGTAATTATATAAATCACTCTCTTCTTTTATATTTATTTCTATTCTAAATTTATTACTATCCATATAATATGCTCCTCTACTATTATTGCCCTTATAATATCATAAGATAATTATAATCCTAAACCTTTTAACCAATTTTCTACCGTACTTCTTGAACTTTCTTGTCTTGCTGTTTTTCCTTGAATTGCTAAACCATTTGTATTAACTGTGCTTGATGACATTTTATTTTTTATTGAAGTATATGTTCCACTATTTCCTGAGCCTTCATGCGTGTTAAACGGAATTATTGTTTTTCCAGAAAAATCATATTTTTCTAAAAATGTATTTATAATCATTGGAACATCTCCCCACCAAATAGGATATCCAATAAATATAGTATCATAATTATCTATATTTAAACTATAATCAAAAGTTCTCCATATTGTTTTTCTACTACAATGTCTTAAAACATCAACAACATACTGCAAATCTTCTTTTGAATAATTATCTGTTGCAAATGCTTTTTCTAGTAATCTAATTCCGCCATACCTTCCTAACATCATCATACAATAATCTTTAAGAGCAATAAATCGTGTGATAATCCACGGAAGTTGATATGGTGTAATCCCTCCATCCATAATACAGTGTTGTATTTGAATTTTGTTTTCTAAAGTAAATAAAAGAGAAATGGAGCCACCCATAGAACAACCATATACTGCATAGATTTCTTTATATTCATTTTTTATCATCCACTCATTTAATTCATGAGCTATTTCTTCAACACTTGTAAAATCACTTTCATTATCAAAATCATATCCAGGTATTGCAGGAATAACCAAATGATATTCTTTTTCTAATAAAGGAATTACATATTCAAAATAATCCCATTTAACAATAGAAGGATGAATTAATAATACTATTTTTTTATTTATCTTACCAAATTCATGTATTGTCATTTTTTTACTCCTGTATCTATTATGTATTTAAAATATTATTTTCTCCTTATTGGAATACATCTATTTACTTTTTTACAATAATCAATGTATTCTTTACTATATAAATCTTTTAACCATTTTTCTTCAGTATTTATCATAAATATAGTAAGCAACAACCAATATATAAATGGTAGAATTAAAAGATACAAATTATTCATTATAAATAATATACCAGTAAATACAAATATAAATGCCGTATATAATGGATTCCTAGTATAAGAATAAATTCCTGTTGTAACTAATTTATTATTTATAATATTGTCATCAATTTTAGATTTAAATGCTCCTTGAATCCAAATATATATTCCTATAATGATTAATATGCCTCCAATAATAATAAAAGGAATATTTAAAATACTAAATTGATAATATGGAATAATTCTTTTATAAGATAAAAGACTAAAAATGGTAGTTAATATTAATATAATACCTACGTAGATAGGTCCTACTCCATAAATAGGTAAATGTTCTTTTTTCATTTTTTACTCCTTTTATTTAGCATCTGGACTTTTTATAAATCCAATTTCTTCTGCAACAATTTTATTATCAATAATCATATCTGGATTCATGTATTACCATATCTATGCTCCTCAATTAATTTATTATTTCTTCTTTCCTATAACTGTATATATAAAAGTTGTTACTTTTTCTGCTTTAACAATCATAAACCCATTTCGTTCCATATCTTTTATTGTCTTTTCCATATATGAAACATTACAATCTCCTGTATTACTAAAATGCCTATATATAAAGTCATCTACTTTAACCCCAAGCATCTTAAAAGGACCCACTCCTGTGTCTGATAGAATGTATAAACCACCAGGTTTTAATACTCTCTTTGCTTCTTGCATTGCTTTATCTGTATCAGGATAGTGGTGAAAACTTTGAGAGCAGGTTATTATGTTAAATGTATTATCTTCAAATGGTATTTCATCAGATCTACCTTCTACAAATTTTGCATTTTTAATGTTTTTATTATTTGCTTGTTTTATCATTTCTGGAGATAGGTCTAGTCCTGTAAATTCTGCCACATAGTCTTTAGCTAACATATCGATTAGATAGCCAGTACCACATCCTATATCTAACAATTTTTCATATTTTTTATCTTTTAAATAATTATAAATATTTTCACAACTTATCTTACCATATTTAGAATATAATATGGTATTTGTATCATCATATACTGGTGCTTGTTTATTAAACCATTCTTTTGATAATTCAACAAAATCTTTTTTCATAATCTCTCGCCTCTATTTTTTATTTTTTAATAGGAATGCACCTATCAATGGTAAATGATTTTTATTTTTTAAATTACTCATTTCCTTTCAAGCTTGATACCATGTCAATTTTTTTGATTTTTTTAGCTAAAAATTGATTTACAATATAAACAACAATAAATGTTCCTAATGCTGAAAATATAAATGTTACAGGTTTTATCATTGCTTCAAAATCATATGTATCTCCAATAGCGTTCTTGAATATATAATCTGTCATATAATTTCCAAGCGGAAGTGCTATAATTATTGCAAAAATACCTATCCATATATTTTGTTTTATAAATATTTTCTTTATCTGTTTATATTTAAATCCTAAAACTTTCAAAGTTGCAAATTGATATTCTTTTTCAGAAAATGACATTATTCCTAAATTATAAATAATTACAATCGCAAGAATAACAGATATAACAATAAGTAGTGCAATTAAAGAATACATCATATTAAGCATACTATTCATTCCATCTTCTAATTTTTTTACTGTTTGAATTGTATTTACACCTGAAATTTCTTTTATACCACTTAAATCTTCATTTGTATAAACACTATCTGCTTTATACTCCTCATTTAAAGTGTCAAAGAATTTCTTTGTGCAATTAAACTGTTGTGCTTGTGGATCTCTGTTTAGTCCTACTATTTTTGTTTTATACCAATTATCAGATCCTATTATGTGCCATTCTACAATATCTCCGGGCTTTAAATTGTTTACTTGTGACATTTTTTCTGTTATATATAATCCATCATCATTCATTGTAAATGGTTTTCGATTATGGTCTGTTACTTGTAATAATCCGTTTGTATCATTTATTGTTAATGGTTTTATAATTATTTCATTATTGTTTTTAAATTCAATTCCTGTTGTTTGACTTGTTGCATTTCCATATTTTAAAATTATGTCATCATACTGTTTATTGGTATAATCAGTAGCTAAACTTAATTTATATTCAAAATTATTTATTGTTTCAAATTCCCAAGATACATAAGATTTCATTGAATCTAACATTCCAAAAGCAGTAACCACAAGCATCGTGCAACCCGCTATTCCAACAGTAGCCATTAGAGTTCTACCTTTAGAACGAACTATATCACGTAGGTTCCACTTTGATGATAAAGATAATTTATTAAATACTTTTTTGGTTGTAAAACTATTGTCTTTTACTTTAATTTTTGGTCTTTCGATTCTTAAAGCCTCGCTTGCTGTTTCTTTTAATATTTTTCTACAAGATAAATATGTTACAAGGGTAATTACTATAATTATTGCAATAGCAACGCCATAAACTAAAGGAATTGTAACTATATTGTAATATGGAATTTCATAATATTCCATTTCCATTTCTAAAAAGAAATTGCCTATTAAAAGATTACCTAATACTATTCCCAAAATACTTGCTATTACTGATATAAAAAATCCGTAATTGACATACATTCTAGTTATTTTATTTCTTTTTATTCCAAGTGCTTTTAATGTTCCTATTTGAGTTCTTTCTTTTTTTACAAATCTATTCATTGTCGTTACAACTGATAATATTGCTATGAAAACAAATAATCCTGAAAATACACCTGAATATGTCTCTCCTTCTTCAGCTTCTCTTTTATAACCATCATAAGAAAGATTATCATCCCTTAATGTAGCAGTTATAATATCTTCTGTTGTTTTTTTTATTTTGTTTCTAGTTTCAAGGGCTTTTGATGTATCCTCTACATCTACAATAGCATAAGGAAATACATAAGAATCTTCTAGTGAAAAATCTTTATCAAGAGCTTTTATAAATTCTTCTTTATTTTCATTGTAGTTATCAACTAATTCTAATGCTTTTGATAAATTTATATCTTGGTTACCATCTATTTGACTTGTAATCATACTTGGAATATTTGAGTAATCAGTTATTCCATATTTTGAAAGCATATCTTTTAATTTTTTTAAATTCTTTATAGCATCTTGAACTTCATCTGTTTCTATTGCTTTATTATAAATGTAATCTTTTGGAAATTCATTTATAGAAAGATAGGCAAATCCATAATCTGTATGTGTTGGAAATATAGCTGTATCATCTTTAATAAAATAAACATGATCTGGTACTTCTACCAATCCAACAACCTTTTCTTTGAAGTTACTTCCCTCAATAGAAAGATCTAATTCATCTCCAACATTAATGCCTATATTTTTTGCCAAATAGTAATCAAGCCATAAGCCACTTTTTTCTTTTGAATATTCTTCTCCTTCTATAAGATACATTTTATTTATTTCGTTTGTTTCAATAAAATTACATTCAATAATTAAATCTGATAGTTTTTTATTTGTATTAGGATTGATAAATCTTTCTGCATCATTTACATTTGCGTTTATTGTAAGTAATCTCTCTACATTTTTTACATTATCTATTTTCTTTATTTCATCTAATTTATCAGTCTTAAAATTTTCTGATGTTAGCCATATATCTTGCAAATTTTGATTTTTATAATAAGTTTCACTACTCTCTTTCATTCCATCCATATAAGCGTGAACTCCTGCAAAAGCAAAAACAGCTAAAAACACCATAATAAATACAGTTATAAATTGTGATTTATTTTTCCATATATCACGAAGTATCTTTTTATTTAACATTACCACTTAACCTCCTCTATTTTCTTTGGATTTTGATTAGTGATAACACTTTCAATTTTACCATTCTTTACATTTATTACTGTATCTGCAATATCTGCGATTAAACTATTATGTGTAACTATAATAACTGTATTTGCTCCACCATTACCATCACATTGTTTTCTTAAGAGTTTTAATACTTCTACACCTGTTTTACTATCCAAGGCTCCAGTTGGTTCATCACATAATAATAATTTTGGATTTTTAGCAATAGCTCTTGCAATACTAACTCTTTGTTGTTCTCCTCCTGATAATTGATTTGGAAATTTTTTAGAATGTTCTAAAAGCCCTACACCTTTTAATGCTTCTTCTGTACTTATTGGATTTTTTACAATATCTTTTACTATATCTACATTTTCCTTAACTGTAAGACTAGGAAGAATATTATAAAATTGAAATATAAATCCTACATTTTCAGCTCTATAATCTGAAAGTTTATTTTCATTATATTTTGAAATATTTTCTCCATCTATAATTACACTTCCATTTGTAGGTACATCCATACCTCCAATTAAATTTAATAATGTTGATTTTCCTGCACCTGATGGTCCAAGAATAACAATCATTTCTCCTTTATTTATTGATAAGTCTATATTGTCAATCGCTTTAAATTCATTATCTCCTATCTTATAAATTTTACTAACATTTTTTAATTCTACTATCTTTTCCATAAATCCTCCATTCTTTAAATGTGACACTATTATCACATTTACATCATTATATATATTTAATGATATAAAGTCAATAGAATATGAAACATTTATCACATTTATTGACTTATAATTTTATTATGTTATAATTGATTTAATAATAAAGAATTTGGAGGATTACTTATATGGCTGAATCTGAAATAAGAGAGCCTATTCAAAAGCGTTCTATTGAAACAAAAGAAAAAATTATCGAAGCGGGTTTTGAATTAATTTGTAATGATGGATACTATAAAACAAATACCTCTAAAATTGCAAAAAAAGCAGGTGTATCAACAGGAATTGTATATCAATATTTTAAGGATAAAAAAGATATTTTACTTAGCAGCCTTGATAAATATGCAGATGATATATTTTATCCTATGCTAAATATGTCTAATATAAAATTTGACAAAGAAAATTTTGCGAATATAATGAAAGATATGATAACAAAATATATTAGTAATCATAAATTATCTAAAACAGCCCATGAAGAAATTACTGCTATGACTCATTCTGATAAAGATGTAGCTTATTTTTTCTATCATAGAGAAATGGATATGACTCATAAAATTGTATCTACACTTACTGAAAATGGATTTAATATTGCGAATATCAATGAGAAAGTTCATATTGTAATTGGATTAATTGATAATCTTTGTCATGAAATTGTTTATCATAAACATACGGAACTAGATTATGATATAATGACTAATATTGTAATAGCTGAAATTGTAAATATATTAATGAAATAAGACTAGTACACTTCATCACTTTACTAGTCTTATTTTTTTATTTTATAATATCTTTTACTAATATGTCTCAATATTATTATATTCTTCATCTGATACAGGTTCACACCATTCATTTGAAGTATCAACTCCTGGTATTTCGACTGCGATATGACTAAACCATGAATCAGATTTAGCACCATGCCAATGTTTTACATTTGCAGGTATTACAACAATATCACCAACTTTTAAACTTCTTGGTTCTTTTCCCTCTTCTTGATACCATCCTTCTCCTTCAACACAAATTAAAACCTGTCCTCCTCCTTTGCTTGAATGATGTATGTGCCAGTTATTCCTACAACCAGGTTCAAAAGTCACATTTGCAAAAGCAACTCCTGAGTCTGTTTTTTCTAACATTTTCAAATAAGAATTACCAATAAAATATTGTGCATAATTTACATTTGGTTCTCCCATTCCAAAACCACCACCATGAGTAGTACCTCTTTCATTATTGTGGCTTTGTATTTCCTCTGCATATACTTCTTTTACAATATTAAAAACTGCCCAAGCATTTGGCCATCCGCTATAAAAAGCTGCATGTGTTACTATTTCTGCCATCTCTGATAAAGTAATACCATTCTTTTTAGCATTTAAGATATGATATTTTAAAGAACTATCAACTAATCCTTTTCCCATAAATACACATATTGTTACTAAACTTCTATCTCTTAAAGATAACTTATCTTCTCTTGACCATACCTCTCCAAATAATACATCATCATTTAATTCTGCAAATTTTTCTGCAAAATTTCCTAATTGATCATGTCCTGCTGTTTGTTTTACCATTTTATTTTCCTCCTTTAATTATTTAACCAATTTTCAATAAAAGATTTATCTTCTCTTCCTGTTAATCTTTTGCCTTCTTTCCAATTATATTGTGGATATGCATTTTTTAAATTTTTTTCACATCCACTTATTCCTGTTCCTCCTGATGTACAGAATGGAATTAATACTTTTCCTGTAAAATCTAAGCTTTCTATAAAAGTGTTTATAATCGTAGGTGCTGTGTACCACCATACAGGAAATCCTATTAAAATTGTTTCATAATCATCTAATTTACTAACTGTTTCTTCAATTTGTGGTCTTGATGATTTATCATTCATTTCTATACTTGATCTACTTTGCTTATCCATCCAGTTCAAATCTGCTGATGTATATGCTACCTTTGGTCTAATTTCAAAAGTATCTGCCCCTATATTATTTGCAATATTTTGAGCAACTTTTGCAGTTACACCACTTGCTGAAAAATAAGTTACTAATACTTTACTCATTACTATCCCCTCCGTTTTTAATAATTTAATGATTTAACCCAACTTGTTACATCATTTTTTGAATTTGTTAATCTTTTTCCTGAAACCCAATTTATTCCTTTATAAGATTTTAATGTATTTTCACTTGCCTGTATTCCTGATCCACCAGATGTACAGAATGGAATCATTGTTTTTCCACTTAATTCATGGTTTTCCATAAATGTTTGTATTATTCTAGGTGTATCTCCCCACCAAATAGGGTATCCAATAAATATTTTTCTTTTGGTACAATTTCAAATAAATCTGCATTTGCTGCATCCTTTATATATTCTGCAACTGTTTTTGTTGTACCTGTTGCTGAAAAATATACTACTGCTATTTTTTTATCTGATGTTTCTTCTTTTTTAGTCTCATTTTGACTTTGAGTATTATTATTTATAGAATTATTATTGTTTACTTTTTCAGTATTATTTTCCTCTATTCTTGAAGAACTTAAATTATTGTTTGAACTTGTATTTTGATTATTCTCTTTATTTGAATTGTTAGAATTTATAATAAAATATCCTCCAATACCTAAAGCTATTACTAATATAACAATAATTAATGCAATAATCTTATTTGTTTTGTTCAATTCTCTTACCTCCTCTTTTCGTTTTGTTAAGTAAGTATATTGTTAAAGCTATAAATAGACTAGATGAAATCACATGTAAATAAAATATAAATGGGCTTTCATCAAAATCATATACTTTAAACGGATTTAATAAAAACATATCACTTATGAAATTTAGTTTAATAAAACTGTATATTCCATATACTAAAAGCAATAAAAATACTAAATAGTATATATATTCAAATGTGCTATTTTTCATTTTTTTATTAACTTTATTAATTAAGCCATTTATATGTAATCCTAAATGAACTGACATTATAATAAAGCCCCAGCTCGTGCTTAACATGTGCAATTTAAGACCAAATGATGTGGTTTGAATATTTAAGAATGCAAATACATCATTAGATATTATCATTGAACTAATTATTATTCCTATCATTGAAAACAATAGTAAAATATCTATTAATGTTAGAAATAGCCTTTTTAAATTATATTTGCCCTTAAATATAACTTTATAAAATTTTATATTTAATAAATTATGAATTATAAATAATACTATAATACCTGTTCCTAATATCTCATGAATAAGATTTCCTGTAACATGGTGTCCCATTAGAATTATAAAAAATATATACATAACAACATCTATAATTATTCTTAATTTCTTCATAACTACCAACCTTTTATATATTTTTACCTAGTTCATAAGCTTCTTTATAATAAGACTTAGGCATCATACTTACAGTTCCACAGCCTTTACCATATATTCTTCCTTTAATATCACTTTTCTGACAAGGTGTCAATATATAATAAAAAAATTTCATTTTAATCTAAACTTAATACTAGAGTTACATCACCTGAACCTAATATATTTTTTAACTCACTTGAACTTACATTTTGAACTCTTCCAATTTTTGTATAACTCCATGAATTTGAATTATAAAATAAAGATATTTGATTTCCTTGATACAAGACTATATCTCCTGATGATGTAGTTATACTTGTGTCATTTCTTGGCAAGCTAAATCCTAAATTTCCTACTTTTTCAAATCCGCCATATTCATTTGCATTGACTGTTATATCACCATTTTTTAATCTTTCTACTAAACTTTTTGTTGCTTCATTATCTTCTAATTTAACTTCTAACACATTATTATTAACTTTAATTTTTATCATATCTATATTTTCCCTTTTAGTTTCTGTTATTTGTTCTTGTGTTAGATTAGTTGTATCTTTAACTTCTATATTACTATTTTCATTACCTTTAATATTGAATTTATTTGTTAAAATAATTGCAATTATTCCAATTAAAACAATTAATCCTATAATACTCCCAATTAATTTCCTATTCATAACCTAACACCCCAAACAATAACTTATAATTTTTTTACCTACATAAATTATTTTAATATCCATTTAATACCTTTTGCCATTCTCAATACTCCATTTTGAAAATGATTTCCTTCGTTTTCTTCATAGATTGAATTTACTTTTTTGCCTAAATAATCCTGAATTTTTTTTGTTTTATCTTCTACTGTTTGCAATATTTCAATCTTAGAATTTTTTTCTTTGTTTCCAAGTGAAAAATAAATTTTATCTATATTATTACTTATCTCATTTTCCTTTACATATTCTGCAAAATTCGGATACCACATAGATCCTGATGCAGATGCAACTCTTTTGAATATGTCTGTGTTATATGCTGAATAAACTGCAAATAATCCTCCTAAAGAATAACCTGCTATTCCAAAATATTTTATTTTTTTATGTAATTCATTTGTAATAACATCTTGTACTTTAGGAATAATTTTATTTTCAATTAATGCTAAATATTCATCTGCATAACCTCTACAATAGCTATCTCCTTTATATAATGGTGGACATTCCCAAGGTGTCATATCATTATTCCAATTCATTTTTGAAATAGCAACTAATATAAAATCATTTACATTTAATTTTTGACATTCCTCCCAAACCTTATTTCCTTCGCCACTAAATGTATTTAAAATGATTATTGGTAATTCTTTATTATCAGTTTCTTTATAGAATATTTCAATTTGTTTTTTATCAATTTCGAAATTCATAGCTTTACTCCTTTTCAGCATAAAAATTTTTATCCAATAAAATTCCTTCTTCATCTTTTCTTACATCTTCTGGTGTAGCTCCATGTACCATATTCCAATATTGTGTTTATTACTTAATAATTAAGTCATCTAATTTTTTATCTTTATTTAAAATATTTAAGTCAATATATTTTTCTCCACCTGTATATCCATCTAGTTCACCTCTATTTAAATATTGCCCAAATATACCAGTCATCTTTATAATTCCAGCTTAATTAGGAAAAGAAATGATATGCTCCTGATAATAAATCGGCATTTTTTGCATTTTCCCAATTTTCAGCAAATCTATCATCTTGTTTTTTACTACCTTCTGTTGCTTTTATATAAATTACTATTTATTGTTCAAATACCTTTTTCTTATTATATCATTTACTTATCACTTTTTTCTGCCAACTTCTTTGATTGCATTTTGGACATTTCATATATCTTGTTCTATTTATGTGCATAGCCCATAATACACTTGAATATGTTGGAATATATTTATGATGACATTTTTGGCATTCATAATATCCTGCTATTTGTTCAATTCTTATTGCAAATGGTATCATAATTATAAATGGTATAAAACCTGTTATAATAAGTGTTATTCTTAACCAATCTTCCATTTCTACAAATGAAGCGATAAATATTAATACAAAAAAGACTATACTTATCAATACACCTATTACAATTTCCATTGTTAATAATCTTTTATCTGATTCTTCCTTTTGTTTTACCATATCAACTAAATTTTGTTCTAATTTTTCATTATAAACATCCATTTCAATTACCTCCCCACTTAATAATTCACTTACACTTATTTTAAGTTCATTACATAAGTCTAGCATAATTGATGAATCAGGCATTGCTTTTCCATTTTCCCATTTGGATATTGCTCTATCTGTAATATTTAATTTTTCTGCAAGTTGCATTTGAGTTAAATTATTCTTTTTTCTACATTCTGCAATAAATTTTCCAATTTTAATCTGGTCCATAACTTTTACCTCCTTCAATTTAAGTATAAAACATTATTTCTAAAAAGTACACATACCATTGGTTGAGTTGGGAATTTTTATATATCAACTAATGGTTGAATAATTCCAGTTTTTTCATAATAATGAAACTATTATACCTACTATTAAACATACAAATAATCCAATTATTTCTCCAATAATGGATCCTTTTATATGAAACCAATAATTATGATACTCGTCTACCATATCTTCTGTTCCTTTAATTATAAATCGCTTACTATGACAAAACCATATACAATCTAAAATTATTGCATCATAGCAATTTATAATAGACCAAATAATAAATGAGTACTTAAATCCATCTATAATAGTATTATAATTGTTTATATATCTCATAATAATACTGATTATAATAATTATTATAAGAGCTGCAAATATTTTTACAGATATTTTCTTTTTTTGTGTAGGTATATTATTTTTATATTGCTCTAATGACTTTACTCTTTCTTGTATTTTAGGTGGGTAATTATATAGTTCTTTTATTGGATTTTTTGACATTTTATATACCATAATTGTAAAAATTATGCCTAATATAATTGTTTCTAAAATTATTATATTCATAAATCAATCTCCTTATATTTTTAGATCTAATGTATATTTTTTATAATATTATATCAAGTTTAAAAATACTTGAAATGTGAGTTTTTTTAGGCATTATTATTTAAATTAATACTATATCTTTTTATCGGTAATCCGGTATCTTTTTCAATTACAATCCCTATAAATTCTGCATCAAACTTTTCCATTGTTTTCCAAGAACCAATATTACCTACATAAGCTCCCAGATATACTTTATCAATTTTATATTCTTTTGCTTTTTTTAATGTAAAATTTAATAATTGTGTAGCATAACTTTTTCTTCTTTCTGATGGTCTAATACCGTAACCTATATGTCCCCATTTTTTTAAGCCTTCATCTGTCAAATAATGTCTTAAAAAGGAGCAATTCTAGATCCTTCCATATACCATTCATCCATCATTTCTTTGTATTCCTTAAAATATTTTTTATCAGGTTTTATTAGATAAATTTTTTCCATAATTACTCCTTTAACTTTAATATATATTTATGTTTATATTCATTTTCTTACTATATCTCTCCTTGCCTTATATTGTATCATAGATTAATTGAAAAAAGTAGTATCTTTCTTGTTTTTTATAAACATAATTTATTTATTATCTGTTTGTACTGTTCTACTAATTTATTTAAACTTTCAATTGTAATATACTCATTTGCTTCATGTGCATTTATTGGACCTGTACCAAGTATGTATCTATTTTTTGATTGTATAAAACTTGCTTCTGTTATAAAATCTGTTGTTTTGCTCCTTCCAGTTTCAGTTATAAAAGGTTTAATATCATTTATTATTTTATATTCAAATTGATATTTTTCTTTTAATCTATTTAGCTCTTCTAAAATTTTTATTCTATGTTCATTATTCATAACTCTAAAATCTATTTCTGTTACACAACTATTTGGAACAATATTTATACTTTTGCCTCCATCTATTCTTCCAATGTTCATAGTTGTATATGGAATTTCGAATCTATTATTAGTTTCAAGTTTTAAATTATCATAAAATCTTTTTAATTCATCCAAACATTTTATACATTTTTCTATTGCATTTACCCCTTTTTCCGGATTGCTAGAATGTGCAGATTTACCTTCAAATCCAACCTTGAATTCTAATAATCCTTTACTTCCATTCATTATCTCATTATTGGTTGGTTCTCCTACAATTACATTTTCAGGTATTTCTATATTTAAACTATTTATTTCTTTTATGCCTTCAAAACTAATTTCTTCATCATATGTAAAAATTAGCTTAATTCCATAATTTAATTTGTTCCAATCTGTATCTAATACTGCCTTTAAAATTGCTGCTATACCGCCTTTCATATCACAAGTACCTAATCCATATAGTTTGTTATCAATTTCAGTTAGTTCTAAGGGATTATATATCCAATCACTTCCACTTTGTACTGTATCAGTATGTCCAATGAAGCCAATTTTACACTTTTCTTTTATACTCATAACTAAGCATTTGCTTCTATATTCTATTTTAAATCCTTTTTCTTCTAAAATTTCTTGGATATAGTTCATTATTTCTTGATTTTCATTATCCTCATATGTATCAAATTTAATCAAATTTTTTAATATTTCTTTTGCTAACATCTTATACCTCCTCAACAATTCCAGTAATAATTGCTTTTTTTATATATTGCTCTTTTGTATCTAACTCTATACTAATGCTATATTCTGATGGCTGAATTATTTCTATCTTTTCGTCTTTATTATTATAATAATTATATATAGCTGTTCCTAAACTTCCACTACCACAAGCTGTTTCATAAAAGACTGTATCTATATCTTTTACCCACACAACTGGGTTAATCATTATTTTATCTGAAATTTTTTCCAATAACATTATTCCTATTGCTTTTTCATTCGTCTGAATACTTTTACTCATAAATTCTTTCAATTCTTTTTTTGCCAGATCTTCATTATCTTTTAGTTTTCTTATATATTCTTTAGATTGCTCTTCATCAAAAATTACTATTAGAATCCCATCTATTTTAACAAGGGTAAAATCGTTTTGTACTTCTATTAACTCATCTATATTTTTACTAATATCTAGCTTTATCTCAACTTTATTATCATTCAATACTCTACCTATTAAATTTTTATTTGTCCCAGATACAGAAATTTCAATCTTATCCTTTTTTTCTTTTGAGTATTCATAAATAGCACACCTTGTAGCATTTATACAAAATTCTCCACCAGCCATTTCCAAACGATTGATTTTATTATTTAAAAATCCAACTTGTTCAACTTGTGAATTATTTTCCATTATCATTTTATTAATTAATTTTTTTTGATTAGCAGTATAATCACTTCCATTAACTAAAGCTGTTATATTTCCTCCAGGATTATAAATTTTATATTTAACTTTTCCAATAGAAAATATATCTTTTTTTAATATTTTGTTTTCTCCCATTACATTTTTTAAACTTTCATTTTTCATGTATACAAACCCCTTTCTTTTAATTTCATAAATGATATCTAAAAAAACACTATTTATAGTTTTTCCCTACAAATAGTGTTTTTTATATATCCAGATCTAATATATTTTCAAACTATCGTAGGCACAGCACTTTCAGCCTGTACCTACGCGATAAAATGCAGTAGTTACAAGCTTATATAATGATGATGTAATTGGTTTGAAAATATATTCAAATTCATTTTATTTTCTCCTATTTTTAATTATATTTTTGAAATAATAACATATTTTTTTAAAATTGTCAATGTTACACTCTGTTCCACTCGGCTTTGTATAATTCATTTGTGATAATGTCTTAATAAATCATTTGAGAAAATGTCTTAAT
>CAMNPT010000019.1 GCA_946548575.1 uncultured Clostridium sp.
GAGCACTTGACTTTTAATCAAGTTGTCCCGCGTTCGAGTCGCGGATAGCTCACCAGGCCCGTTGGTCAAGCGGTTAAGACATCGCCCTTTCACGGCGGAGACATGGGTTCGATTCCCGTACGGGTCACCAATTTAATTTAATAGTTGCCACTTTAGCTCAGCTGGCCAGAGCATCGCACTTGTAATGCGAGGGTCATCCGTTCGAATCGGATAAGTGGCTCCATAAAGGTCATTAGTTTTGAGATTTCTCTTAATTTTTGGCTTTTTTTTTGGTTAAATGAAACATAAAATTAAAATCTTTGGTTATCTTAATAAAAAAGGAGAAAATAAAATGTTTAAACCACAAGCAATATATTATGAGAAGCCAGTAGAAAATTATGTTTTAGGGAAAGAATTATTAAAAAAATATGAAAATGTGCCAAAAGTAATAATAGAAAATCATAATAATATAGAAGAAATGAGAAAAAAAGAGAATAAAGAATTTTTAAATATGAAAAAGAACCTAATAATTGGAGTAAGAAAAACACATAAATACACAGAAAATCATAAAGTATCAGATTATTTAGTTCCATATACATCATCAGGATGCATAGCATCATGTATGTACTGTTATTTAGTATGTAATTATAATAAATGTGCATATTTAAGGTTATTTGTAAATAGAGAGCAAATGTTAGATAAAATAATTAGAACAGCAGAAAAATCTGAAAAGGAATTAACATTTGAAATAGGAAGCAATAGTGATTTAATACTAGAAAATACTATAACAAATAATCTTGTATGGACAATAGAAAATTTTAAAGATTCAAAAAAGGGAAAATTAACATTTCCAACAAAATTTGACATGGTAGATTCTATATTAAATATAGACCATAAAGGAAAAGTAATAACGAGGGTAAGTGTAAATCCAGAAGAAATTATAAATAAAGTAGAATGGGGAACATCAAGATTAGAAGGAAGAATTCAGGCAATTAATAAATTATCTGATGCAGGATATAAAATAGGTATAATAATAGCACCTGTTATATTTGTAGAAAATTGGAAAAATTTATATTTAGACTTAATAAAAAAATTACAAAGTAAATTAAGTGAAAAAGCAAAGAAAAATGCATTTTTTGAAATAATATTTATGACATATAGTTATATTCATACAAAAATAAATGAAGAAGCATTTCCTAATAAAATAAATTTATTTAATAAAGAATTAATGACAGGTCGAGGTAGAGGAAAATATTGGTATAAAGATGAAGTGAGAAAACAGGGAGATATTTTTTTTAGAGAAAATTTAAAAAAATATTTTCCACATAATTCAATTTTATATATTGTGTAAAATATTGCAAGATAGGGAAAAATCAGGTATAATATTATAAAAATGGTTCAAAAGGGATGAATCTCTTGGTAAAAAGGAGACATAATATATGCAAAATCAATTTTCAAGAACGGAAATGTTAATAGGAAAAGAAGGAATTGAAATATTAAATAAAGCAAAAGTTGCAATATTTGGAATAGGTGGAGTGGGGTCATACGTTGTAGAAGGCCTTACAAGAGCAGGTATTCAAAAATTTTTATTAATTGATAAAGATGTAGTAGATGTTACAAATATTAATAGACAAATAATAGCAACAACAAAAACGATAGGAAAGCCAAAAGTTGAAGTTGCAAAACAAAGAATTTTAGAAATAAATCCTAATGCAAAAGTAGAAATTTTTCAAGAATTTTTTATGCCAGAAAGCAAAGAAATTATAGATAAAAGTATAGACTATGTTATAGACTGTGTTGATAATGTTACAGCAAAAATAGAACTTGTAGTAAGAGCTAATAAATTTGGAATTCCTATAATATCATGTATGGGAACAGGAAATAAACTTGATCCAACTAAATTTGAGGTTACAGATATTTATAAAACATCCGTATGTCCTTTAGCAAAAGTAATGAGAAAAGAGCTTAAATTAAGAGGAATAAAAAAATTAAAAGTTGTGTATTCAAAAGAAATACCAAAAAAAACAGGTAGAATTCCAAGTAGTATATCATTTGTTCCATCAGTAGCAGGATTAATCATTGCTGGAGAAATAGTAAAAGAATTAATAAAAAATAAAAAATGAGGGAAAAAATATGGAAGAAAAAAGATGTATATCAGAAAAAACAAACTCTTCCAAAGAGATTTGTAATGAAAAGGAAATTGCAATAGTTACAGGAGCATCTAGAGGAATTGGAAGAGAAATTGCTAAATTTATAGCAAGAAAGGGAATTAAAGTTATTGCTAATTATAATAAATCTGAAGAACAAGCTAAGCAACTACAACAAGAATTAAAACAAGAAAATATAGATATAGATATATTTAAAGCTGATGTTTCTAAAAGATCAGAAATTCAAAAACTTGTAGAATTTACAGTAAATAAATATAAAAAAATAGATATTCTTATAAATAATGCTGGAATTGATCAAGAAAAAATGTTTCAAGATATAACTGATCAAGATTTTAGTAAAATAATAAATAATAATTTATATTCAGTATTTTGTGTAACTCAAGAGGTTATAAATAATATGATAAAAAATAAAAAAGGATGTATAATAAATATATCATCTATTTATGGAGTATCAGGTGGAGCGTGTGCTGTTTTATATTCTGCAACTAAGGCAGGAATTGATGGAATTACAAAATCATTAGCAAAAGAATTAGGACCTTCAAATATTAGAGTCAATTCAATTGCTCCTGGTATAATTGATACAGATATGAATAAAAAATTTAATGAAAAAGAGATAAAGGAAATAGAAGAAGAAATACCATTAGGGAAAATTGGAAAGCCAGAAGATATAGCAAAATGTGTAAATTGGATTATAGATGAAAATTATATAACTGGACAAGTAATATCAATAAATGGTGGATGGAATATATAAAATCAAAAAAAGACTGTTATAAAACAGTCTTAATTTTATTTATTTAATTATTTGTTTCTGTAGTAGTTGTTGTTGATGTATCTGTTGTTAATTTTCTTTTATAATTGCCAGATATTAATTTTGGAAGATATGTTATGATTTTATAAACTGCTAAACGAACTTTTTTGCTCCATAAATAAGATCTTCTTAATTTTCTTGCAGTACCTAAAGAAACAGGTTCATCATCTAAAACTATTAATTCATTTTGAACTTTTTCAAGTTTAAAACTAAAGTTTTGACCATTATTATTATCCCAAATTTGATTTTCATTATGAAAGCAGAAATTAAAAGTATCACCTTCTAATAAATTAATTTCAGCTTGAAAACCTAATTCAGTTTTTTCCATTGTTATATCAGATACATTATCCCAATTTGGTCCAAAACCATAGTGGATTGTAACCTCTTTTGAATTGTTTTGAAATAAAGTTCCTACATATGAAATTTTTACTGTTGTATTTTCTACTAGTTTATCAGTATTAAAAAATATATTTTTAGTTAGTTCCATTTTAATATCTCCTCGCTTATCTTTCGTTGGTAACATTATAATATTAATTTCTACAATATTCAAGATTTTTATTAAAAATAATCAAAATGTAATGAAAATGTAATAATTGTGTAATAATAAATTAATTATATAAAAGGTAATAATATAAAAAAAAACAAATAAAATATAGCTAAGAAAATATTGTAAAATAAAAGACTTTATGATAATATTGATTATAGATAAAGTAAAAGGGGAACTATTTATGAAAGAGGAAATCTTGAAAAAAAGTGAAAACAATAACATAAAAAAAATTAATAATATGGTTGAACCAGAAAAACATGATGAAAAAAAGGTAAAAAGAGAGATGGAACAACGTGCTATGTATAAAGCAACTAGAAGAAAAAGAATTATATTAGTAGTAAGTGTAATAACAGCATTAATAATTATTTCTTTTATTTCAACTATATTTGCAGTATTAAATATTAATAATGAAAAAATAATAAAAGGTGTCTCTATTTCAGGAATAGATGTTTCAGGATTAACAAAAGAAGAGGCAAAGGAAAAATTAGATGAAATATACAGTGTGAAAAAAGAAAAAGAAATTGAAGCTAAATATCAAGAATATGAAAATACTTTAAATCCAACATTAATGGAAGTTAACTATGATACAGAAAAAGCTGTAAATAATGCATATCTTGTTGGAAGAAAACAAAATATATTTCTAAGTAATTATGGAATTCTATTTACTTTAATTAAAAAGAAGAATATAGATGTAGAAATGACGTTAAATGAAGAAGAAACAAAAAAGATTATAGAAGATATAGGAGCAAATTTACCAGGAATATTAGTTGAATCAAATTATTCTATAGAAGGCAATGAATTAATAATTACCAAGGGAAAAGCAGGAGTAGTAGTAGATACAGATAGTTTTTTAAAGAAAATAAAAACAAAATTAAATGATATAAATGAAAAAGATGATTATATAGAAATTTCAGTTATTAATAAAGAACCAGATATAATAGATATAGACAAAATACATGAAGAGGTATATACAGAAGCAAAAGATGCTTATTACACAAAAGAACCATTTAGTGTTTATCCAGAAGTAGAAGGTGTAGATTTTGATGTAGAAGAAGCAAAAAAAATATTACAAGAAGATAAAGATGAATATGTTATAAAATTAAAGATAACAAAACCAAAAGTAACATTAGATCAAATTGGAAAAGAAGCATTTCCTAATAAATTATCAACATTTACAACAAGATATGATCCAAGTGATGTTGATAGAACAACAAACTTGAGAATAGCATGTCAAAAAATAAATGGAAAAGTAGTTTTAGCAGGAGATACATTTTCTTATAATCAAACTTTAGGGGCAAGAACAGCAGCAGCTGGTTATAAAAATGCTAAAGTTTATGAAGCTGGAGAAGTTGTTGATGGTATAGGAGGAGGAATTTGTCAAATATCTTCAACATTGTATAATGCAATATTAATGGCAAACTTACAAGCTGTAGAAAGAAGAAATCATCAATTTACAACATCATATGTTGGTGCAGGAAGAGATGCAACAGTTGTATATGGAGTGACAGATTTTAAATTTAAAAATACAAGGAAATATCCTGTTAGAATAGTAGCTTCAGCACAAAATGGAATAGCAACAGTTTCAATTTATGGTATAAAAGAAGAAGAGGAATATACGTTTAATTTTTATACAAAAGTAATATCAACTATTGCACCAACGATAAAGTATGAAGAAGATTCAAGTTTACCTTCAGGAACAGAAAATATTAAAAGAGCTGGTACTAATGGACAAATAACAGAAACATATATAACAAAAATATTAAATGGAAAAACAGTTTCAACTAATTTGCTTTCAAGGGATACCTATAGTGCAATGCAAAGAATTGTAGTGAGAGGGACTGGTGCTATACCTGTAACAGAGACACAACCACAAAGTACAACTAATACACAACAGAATGTACAATCACAGATGCAATCTACAGAAACTCCAACAAATCCATCTAATGATGGAATAAATAATGTGATAGAAGGAACGGAAACTGTTAATCCATAACAAAATAAGAGTCAAATGTATTGACTCTTATTTTGTTTATGGCTCTTGACAATATAGTAAAAAGGTAATATAATTTAAAGGTATCAAAAATAAGTAAATGGGCCATTAGCTCAGCTGGTAGAGCAGCAGACTCTTAATCTGACGGTCGGAGGTTCGAACCCTCTATGGCTCACCAAAAAACTATATAAATGAATTTTATATAGTTTTTTATATAATTGGTTTGGAAAAAATAACCATATAACTAACGTTTTATGAAGAAAATTAAATTTTACGGAAGATATAGAAAATGAGGGATAGAAATGAAAAAAAGCAAAAATCTAATTATGATGTTAATAATTTTTATTTTAATTATTGCTAGTTATACAACAGTAAAAGCAAATGATGATAATACAGAAGGTACAGGTAATTTAAATGATGAACAAAATCAAGTATTAAATCAAACAGAAAATATAATTAATATTGAATATTTATATAATAACACTCAAAATACAGTAACAGCTAAAGTCAAATCAAATATAGGATTCAAAAATACAAAACCATCTTGGACATTAAGCAGTGATAAAAAAACATATACAAAAAATTTTGATATAAATCAGAAATATACAACTCCATTCACTGAGATAGATGGAAAAGAGACTAATTTTGAAATAAATATAACTCAAGTAAAAGATATGGAATTAGCAATTAATTATGAATATGATTCAGCTGATAATACAGTAACAGCAAAAGTAACATCAAATGTTCCAATGAAAAAAAACAAACCAACATGGACATTAAGTAGTGATAAAAAAACATATACAAAGAAATTTGATACAAACCAAACATATTCAACACCTTTTACACAGAGTAATGGAAAAGAAATTAAATATGAAATAAATATAACTCAAGTAAAAGATATGGAATTAGATATTAATTATGAATACGATTCAGCTGATAATACAGTAACAGCAAAAGTAATATCAAATGTTCCAATGAAAAAAACCAAACCAACATGGACATTAAGCAGTGATAAAAAAACATATACAAAGAAATTTGATACAAACCAAACATACTCAACACCTTTTACACAGAGTAATGGAAAAGAAATTAACTATGAAATAAATATAACTCAGGTAAAAGATATGGAATTAGACATTAATTATGAATATGATTCAGTTGTTAATACAGTAACAGCAAAAGTAACATCAAATGTTCCAATGAAAAAAAACAAACCAACATGGACATTAAGCAGTGATAAAAAAACATATACGAAAATATTTAATGAAAATATAAATTATACAACAGATTTTACACAGAGTAATGGAAAAGTTGTAGGATTTGATATAAATATAACTGAAATACAACCACTAGAATTAGAAGCAAAATATGAGTATAATGATGCAAGTACATTGGTAAAAGTAACAATAACATCAAATTTTCAAATGAAAGATACAAAGCCAACATGGACATTAGGCAGTGATAAAAAAACATATACAAAAACATTTGGTTCAAATATGACATATTATACAGAATTTACGCAAATTAGTGGAGCAGTTACAAAATTCAAAATAGATATAAATAAAATAAAAGAATTTAAATTAACAACAAAATATGAATACATATCAAATAATAGACAAGCAAAAGTAACAGTAACATCAAACTATCCAATGAAAAATATAAAACCAACATGGAGTTTAAGTAGTGATAATAAAACATATACAAAGATATTTGAAGATAATATTGCATATACAACAACATTTACTGATGAATATGGAAGAGAGATAAATGCAGTCATAAGAGTAGATAAAATAGTTAAATATCCAATTTTATTATCTGATGTAACATTAAGAACAACTAGTAATGTGAATAGAGATACTAATTTAAGAATAGCATCAAATAAAATAAATGGAATGATTCTAAATACAGGAGATGTATTTACATGGTCTCAAGTAGTGGGAGCAGCAACGAGTGATAAAGGATATAAAGAAGCAGCGATTTTCCAGGGTAATGGCGTAGTACAAGGAATGGGAGGAGGAATATGCCAAGTAAGTAGTACACTTTATCAGGCTGTAAGAAATATAGGGTTAGAGATAATAGAAAGACATGCACATTCTTTACCAGTAAGTTATACAACATTAGGTAATGATGCAACAGTATATCACGGTTCACTTGATTTTAGATTTCGAAACAATAAATCATATCCTATAAAAATAGAAATGTCTGCAGGTGCAGGAGCAGTAAATTGTAAAATATACCAATTATAAAAATGAACAAAGAGGACGAACCAACAGAACTTCGACCAAGGGTGGCTTCGACCAATGGGGACTTTGACCAAGGGGACAGATCTTTTTCGACCACTGGGGACGGACCTTTTTCGACCACTGGGGACGGACCTTTTGGTTGATTAAATATATATTAAAAGTTAACTAATATTTAATCAACCAAAAGGTCCGTCCCCAGTGGTCGAAAAAGGTCCGTCCCCAGTGGTCGAAAAAGGTCCGTCCCCAGTGGTCGAAAAAGATCCGTCCCCAGTGGTCAAAGTCCCCATTGGTCGAAGCTCCGTTGTTCGAAATTAATTAATTTCTGGACCAACGATATTTGTAATTTTATCTAATTGAATTTTTAATAAATTATATAAATTATCACCAATAGAAGTATCTGAGCCATCTTCATATTCTGAAATAGCTTTTCTAATATCAATTAATTTCATCCTTTTGAGATTAGAGGTATTTGCCTTATACATATAAATAGGAATATAATTTGCTTTATCAATTGTAATTTTTCCATCAGTATGTTTCGTTATAGATAAATTTAAAATAATTGAGTTTCTAGTATTTTCTAAATTCTGATCACAAATAAAATTACCATGTGCATAAATTACAAATCCATCTTTTTTTGTACCATCTTCTAAAGTTATAGTCCTTTTTTCCATAGGTTCTAAAACATGAGGATGATTTCCTAAAATTATATCAACACCATTTTGGAACAAAAAATCAGCTAATTCTTCTTGTTCATCTGTTGGAGTAGTTTTATATTCAACACCCCAATGCATACAAGCAACTAAAACATCAAAACCTTCTTCTTTTGCAGATTCAATTTGTTTTTTTATTAAGTCTTTATTAATTAAATTAACACAAAAAGGTTTATCAGAAGGAATAGGTATCCCATTAGTTCCATAAGTATAATCTATAAAAGCGATTTTTACTCCTTTTACATATTTTGTAAATACTTTATCTTGATCTTCTTGAGTTTTATAAGTTCCAAGATGAGCAATATCAGCATCATCTAAAACATCTAATGTTCTTGAAAGGCCACTATATCCAGTATCTAAACAATGATTTCCTGCAGTAGTAATAATATCAATACCTATATTTTTTAAATTATAAGCTAATGCATCTGGAGAATTAAAAGTTGGGTAGTTACTATAACCACGTTCTTCTCCTGCAAAAGTTGTTTCTATATTTCCAATACATAAATCACCAGTTTTTGTATAATAACTAATATCATTAAAAACATAGGAAAAATCATAATTATTTGTTGATTTGTCATAAGCATCCATATATTGAGTATTGTGACACATAATATCTCCTATAGAGGTTAAGGTAAAAGTTGTATCTGTTTCAACACTTTCTTCATCTTTTTCTTTATCTTGTTCTTCTTTCTTTTTAAGTTCATCTTCAATTTCTTGTTTAGAACTTTCAACTATATTTTTATAATATATAGAGTTTTTTAAATAATAAAAAATGGTTGTAAAAATAAAAAAAATAATTAAAATAAAAATAAATATTTTTAAAGAATTTGTTAATTTTTTTTGATCAGAACTAATTAAATTGATTCGTTTTTTATTGCGATTTCTATAACTTCTTCTCAACTAAATCACCTCAAATATTATTTGTATAAACATATCATAAAAATTTAAAAATTTCAATAAAATGAATAAACTTTAAATACAAGCATATAATATATAAAAACAGAACTAATATTTTAACAAAAAATATAAAATTAGAATATTAAAAATTAAAACGAGGAGGTAAGATCATGAAAGTAATTGACAAAATAGCATTAGTGCTAGTAATAATCGGTGCTATAAACTGGGGACTAATAGGATTATTCAAATTCAACCTAGTAGAAGTGATATTTGGAAATATGACTATTTTATCTAGAATTATATATACATTAGTAGGTTTATCTGGATTATGGGGAATAAAACTATTATTTGAAGACTAAGAATAATCTAAAATTATTAAAAAGCTTAAATAAATTTACTTATTTAAGCTTTTTTTATGGCAATTTAGTAAAAAATATGATATACTAAAATTCGTGAAAAATATAGAAGCGTCAAAAAAAGGAGATGGAAAAAAAGAAAATGTTAGTTGCAAATAATGTTACGGTAAGATTTGGAAAAAGAACTTTGTTTGAAGATGTAAACATCAGATTTGGAAAAGGAAATTGTTATGGAATAATAGGAGCGAATGGAGCAGGAAAGTCAACATTTCTAAAAGTTTTATCAGGAGAGCTTGAACCAAGTAAAGGAGATGTTTCTATTGAAAAAGGAGAGAGATTATCAGTTCTAAAACAAGACCACTTTGCATTTGAAGAATTTACAGTAATAGATACGGTAATTCAAGGAAATAAAGAATTATATGATATCATGAAAGAAAAAGAAGAAATATATGCAAAACCGGATTTTACAGAAGAAGATGGAATGAAAGCGGCAAAATTAGAGGAAAGATTTGCAGAACTTGATGGATGGAATGCAGAATCAGATGCAGCCATGCTTTTAAATGATTTAGGAATTGTGCCAGAAGATCACTATAAATATATGAAAGAAATTGAAGCAAGAGACAAAGTAAAAGTATTATTAGCACAAAGTTTATTTGGAAATCCAGATGTATTATTATTAGATGAACCAACAAATGACTTAGATTTAAAAAGCATTAATTGGTTACAAGATTTTTTAATGGATTTTGAAAACACAGTTATTGTAGTATCACATGACAGATATTTCCTAAACAAAGTTTGTACACATATAGCAGATGTAGACTTTGGAAAAATAACTGTATATCCAGGAAATTATGATTTTTGGTATGAATCAAGTCAATTAGCATTAAAACAAGCAAGAGAACAAAACAAGAAAAAAGAAGAAAAAATAAAAGAATTACAAGATTTTATTGCTAGATTTAGTGCTAATGCATCAAAATCAAAGCAAGCAACATCAAGAAAGAAAACATTAGAAAAAATTCAATTAGACGAAATAAAACCATCAAACAGAAAATATCCATATGTAGATTTTAAGCCAGACAGAGAGCCAGGAAAAGAAATATTGCAAGTAAAAAATATTTCAAAAACAGTTGAAGGAGTAAAATTATTAGATAATATATCTTTTAATGTTAAAAGTGGAGATAAAATTGCATTTTTAGCAGAAAATGAAAATGCAAAAACAGTTTTATTTCAAATAATAGCAGGAGAACTAGAACCAGATGAAGGAGAGCTATTATGGGGAACAACAATTAGCAATAACTATTTCCCAAAAGATAATAATTACTTATTTGAAACAGATGAAAATGTAACAGAATGGCTTAGAAAATATTCAAAAGACCCTGATGAAACATATGTAAGAAGTTTTTTAGGAAGAATGTTATTCTCTGGAGATGAAGCTTTAAAAAAGGTAAAAGTGTTATCAGGAGGAGAAAAAGTAAGATGCGTTTTATCAAAAATGATGTTATCAGGAGCTAATTTTTTAATATTTGATGAACCAACAAACCATTTAGACATGGAAAGTATAACATCTGTAAACGAAGGAATGAAAAAATTTATAGGAAATATCTTATTTACATCACACGATCATGAATTAACACAGACAGTTGCAAACAGAATTATAGAAATAAAAGAAAGTGGAGAAGTTATAGATAGAGAAGTTACTTATAACGAATATTTAGGAATTGAATAATAAAGTATGGTAATTTTTGACTACATCCCCAAAATACCATTATGGAGGAATAAAAATGGAAAAAATAATAAAAATTATTGCAGAAGAATTAGGAATAAAGTCAAGCCAAGTTGAGAATACAATAAAATTAATTGATGAAGGTAATACAATACCATTTATTGCAAGATATAGAAAAGAGGTAACAGGAGGATTAAGTGACGAAACACTTAGGGATTTAGGTGAAAGATTAGCATACCTAAGAAACCTAGAACAAAGAAAAGAAGAGGTTATAAAATCTATTGATGAACAAGGAAAATTAACTGATGAGATTTTACAGGCAGTTGCTATAGCTAAAACATTAGCTGAAGTTGAAGATATTTATAGACCTTATAAGCAAAAGAAAAAAACAAGAGCAACAGTTGCAAAAGCTAAGGGATTAGAGCCACTTGCAGAAATTATAAAAGCTCAAGAAGAGAATACACCTATTGAAGAAATTGCAAAAGAATATATAAATATTGATAAATTATCTGATGAAGATAAGAAAAATAAAGATAAAGTTGTAGCCACAGCAGAAGATGCAATACAGGGAGCTTTAGATATTATTGCTGAAAATATTTCTGATGAACCTAAATATCGAAAAGAAATAAAAAGACAGTATTATAGGGGAGGCTTAATAGTTACAAGAGCTGCTAAACCAGAAGAAAAAAGTAATTATGAAATGTATTATGAATATAGTGAAGCAATAAAATATATTCCAAGTCATAGAATTTTAGCAATTAATAGAGGAGAAAAAGAAGGATTTTTAAAAGTTTCTATGGAAAAGCCTGAAGAAAGAATTCTAAAATATATTGAAAAAGATACAATAAAAGGTGAAACTCAATTTACAGAAATGCTAAAAAATACAATTTTAGACAGTTTTAAGAGATTAATAGAACCATCAGTTGAAAGAGAAATACGTTCAGATTTAACAGAAAAAGCGGAAGAAAAAGCAATAAAAGTTTTTGGACAAAATTCAAAACAATTATTATTAGGTGCGCCTATTAAAGGTAAGACTGTAATGGGATTTGACCCTGCATATAGAACAGGTTGTAAAATTGCAGTAATAGATGAAACAGGAAAAGTTTTAGATTATACAACTGTATATCCAACAGAGCCACAAAATGATGTAGTAGGAGCTAAAAAAGAGCTTTTAAAATTAATAGAAAAAGACAATATAGATATGATTGCAATTGGTAATGGTACAGCATCAAGAGAGTCTGAAATGTTTGTATCAGACATGATAAAAGAGGCATCAAGACCTGTACATTATGCGATTGTTAGTGAAGCAGGAGCTTCAGTATATTCAGCATCTAAACTTGCAACAGAAGAATATCCAGACATTAATGTTTCTATAAGAGGTGCAATATCAATAGCAAGAAGGTTACAAGATCCATTAGCTGAGCTTGTAAAAATAGATCCAAAAGCAATAGGAGTTGGGCAATATCAACATGATGTAAATCAAAAGAAATTAGCTGAAAGTCTTACTGGAGTTGTAGAAGATAGTGTAAATAAAGTCGGAGTTGATGTAAACACTGCAACACCTTCACTTCTATCTTATGTTTCAGGAATAAATAAAACAATTGCTAAAAATATTGTTAAATATAGAGATGAAAATGGAAAATTAAAAAATAGAAAACAATTATTAAAAGTACCAAAATTAGGAAAAGTAGCATTTGAACAATGTGCAGGTTTCTTGAGAATTTTAGATGGTGACAATCCATTAGAAATAACTGCAGTTCATCCAGAAAGTTATGAAGCTACAGAAAAAATGCTTAAAGAAATTAATTTTGATAAAAAAGATTTAAAGGATAAAGATAAATTAGAAGATTTAAGAAACAAACTAAAAAAAGTTAATGTTACAGAAATGGCAAAAGAATTAGAAATTGGCGAAATGACTCTATCAGATATTATTGAAGAACTTTCAAAGCCAGGAAGAGATCCACGTGAAGATATGCCAAAGCCAATATTAAGACAAGATGTGTTGAAATTAGAAGATTTAAGAGAAGGAATGGTTTTAACAGGAACAGTACGAAATGTTATAGACTTTGGAGCATTTGTAGATATTGGTATTAAACATGATGGATTAGTACATATTTCTGAACTTAGTGATAAATTTGTAAAAAATCCTTCAGAAATTGTATCTGTTGGAGATATTGTAAAAGTAAAAGTTATAAAAATAGATACAGAAAGACAAAAAGTTGGACTATCTATGAAAGTTTAAAAAGAAATATATCTAAATTTGAAATTTTATATTGACTTTTATTAAGATAAATGTGAGAATATTATTATAAAATAAAAAAGGAGGATATATTATGAATTTTACAGATTATTATGGTTATGGTGATTACAATGATATATTGAACAGTACAAATTCAATTATTGGATCCACTGCAGTTAGTTCAGAGCCATCATCAGCTGTAATGGGATTCTTAGGAGGAGTTTTTATAGTTTTTTTAGTTATTGCTTTCTTTATTAGTATTGCAATAACAGTATTAAAAATTATTGGAATGTGGAAAGTTTTCACAAAAGCAGGAGAAAAAGGATGGAAGGCACTTATCCCTTTTTATAATGTAGCAATATTATATAAAGTTTCTGGAATGTCACCATATCTTGTTTTTATTTATATAGGATTAATAATTCCAATAGTAAATATTATAGCAGGAATAGCATTAGCAGTTATAACATTATATCAAAAAGTCAACTTAATGAAAGGATTTAAAGCTTCAACAGGGCTAACAGTTGTTATGTTAATAATACCTTTTATTGCATATTTAATATTAGGATTCGGAAAATCTGAATACATAGGATATGATAATTAAGAAAACAGATAAAAAGTAAAAATAAGATGAATACTAAAATTCATCTTATTTTATTTTGAGAATAAAAAAATTATTCTGCATTATTTTCTTCAGGTGTAATTTCTGCAATAACTTCAGTTTCGTTTTTATTATTTTTTCCAGCTAACAATTCATAGAATACTATTTGAGCTACTTGCATATATGGAGTTAACCAAAGTAATCCAATATATAATGTAAAGACAGATAAAATAGCCCATCCTATGAAAGAAAGATTTAATAAAAAGTATTTTGCTCTGTTATTTTGCATTAATCTTTCACTTTCTAATACTGCTTCTTTACTACTCATTTCAGGATTATCTATAGCAATATAGTTTGATAATACATAATATAATCCTTTAACTATAGCCCATATTTCAGCAACAAACATAACAATAAGTGCTATTACAGAAATAACAGAAAGAGAAGAAATTGTAGAAGTATTATTATATTCAAAAATTGAAACTCCTAAACCTATAGAAAAAATTATAAATGCAACAATAATTAAAGCAATAGGAACAATCATTTTTATAATTGTACTAAATACAACTTTCCAACTTCTTTTAAAATTTGAAAAACCTAAATTGAAAAAGTCAAAAACCTTAACATTTTCACCTCTTTTTAGTTTTATAAATTCATATAAAATGCCATAAGATAAAGGAACGGTTATAATAATATTAGCAATTGAAAGAACCAAACTGAAGGCACTATCCTCAAATATACCAATAATAAAACCAATTAAGTATTCAACTAAAAAATAGCAAAGTGTTATTAAAGCTGCTTTTCCCCATTTTCCAGTCAAAGCTTCTCTTGCTTTTTGTCTTATTTCAGATGATGTCATAAAAATACCCCCTTTTTTAATTTTATAAAAAATGTTAAAAACTTAGTATAAAATTATTCAACTAAACTTGAAAAAATATCAGGTTAAGCTTTATATTTATTCTTAATATTATCTATTTCATAATAATTATTTTTTAATATATCTAGGAAAACATCTGTAAGTTTTGGATCAAATTGTGTTCCTTTACACTTTTCAAATTCTTCTATAACTGTTTCAAGAGGAAGAGAATCACGATAACTTCTTTTTGAGGTCATAGCATCAAAACTATCTGCAATTGTAACAATTCTAGCCAAATAAGGAATATTTTCACCAATTAATTTACTTGGATATCCATTACCATCATATCTTTCATGATGATGTTTTACAATAGGAATTATATCTGAAAATATCGAAGCAGTAGATAATATATGAGCACCTATTGTAGGATGATTTTTAATTTCAGAGTATTCATCATCACTTAACTTAGAATCCTTTTGTAAAATACTATCTGGAACACCAATTTTTCCGATATCATGGAATAATCCTCCTATTTCAAGTGTTCTCAGATCTTTATTAGAAAGTCCAAGTTTTTTTCCTATTAATAAAGAATATTCAGAAACTCTGTCAGAATGACCTCTTGTATATGCATCTTTTGCCTCAACTGTATATCGTAAAGTCTGGATACTCTCTAAATAAGCCTGTTCTAACCTAGAATAAGTATCTTTTAATTCATAATTAATTTTTTTAATTTCATCCATCTGTTCAATTGATTTAATACCTGACTCAATTAACAATAATAATTGATCAAACTTATCACTTTTTTCACAATAACCTTGGATATCAAGTCTACGAATTGTTTCTAAAGGAGGAGCTAAATCTTTGTGACCTGTAAGAAGTAAAATATACAATTCTTTATTGAATTTTCTGATTTCTTCAACAACTTGATCTCCATGAATAGGAGTCATTATAAAGTCTAAAATCATTAAATCAAAGTGTTCGTTTTTTACTTTTTCTATAGCATCCATAGGATCAGTAACTCCAATAAAATCATAACCAGATCTTTGTAAAAAAACTGATAAAGAATCTATAATTCCTACTTCATCATCAACTGCAATAATTCTATAATTACTATTTTGATTTTTCTCTAAATTTTGCAACCCTTTTCTCATATATACCCCTCGTTTTATTTACCTTTTTTCTACATTATAATAATAAAATTGACAAAAATCAATAGTTATTAAAAGTTTTTGGGATTTGGGGACGTTCTTTTTTTCCCTCTTTTAGGGATTAGGGGACACTCCTTGTTAAATTAGGCATAAATCCTTTACTACTAGGGAGCATGTGTCCTTATTTTTTTATTTATGATTGATTGGAGTGAAAAATAGAAATTGTTTATTAATAGCTTGAGGAATGCTCAAGGCAAAATTAATATCTTTATTAATTTTGAACGTGAGAGAGGCGCAAGCTATTAATTTACAAGTTCTTTTTAAACGAAATGAACGATTAAATCAAAAAATAAGGACACATGCTCCCTAGTAGTAAAGGAGTAGTGCCCAATTTATTAAGATTTGTCCAATTATCCCTAAATAGGTAAAATGATTGTAAAAGTAGTGCCCTTTCCATCTTCTGAATCAAAAGTTATGTTTCCGCCAAAACGAGCTTTTATAGTTGAATAAGACATATAAAGTCCTAAACCAGTACCATTTTTTCCCTTAGTTGTTATCATTTCTTTAAATAATTTATCTTTAACTTTTTTAGGTAATCCACCAGCATAATCTTTTATAGTAATTAATAATTTATTATTATCTCTTTCAACTATCATATCAATATTCTGCTCAGGCTTTCCATTATATGCTTGGATTGAATTTGAAATCATATTATTAATAATTTGAACCAAGCTATTTACATCACCCTTAATTTCTAAATTTTCGTCTGTTTTCATAGCTATATTTAAATAAACGATAGCATTTTTTAATTCATGTCTCATTAAAATATCTACTTTTTTTACTAATTCTTCAATAGTAAAAGAAACACTTTCTTCATTTGATAAAGCAACAGCTTGACCTTTAACAGCAGTTATTACATCAGACATATACTCTGTATGAGTTTTGATTTTTTTAATCCATTCACTCATGTCACTTGCAATTTCATGATGATCTTGAAAATTAACTTCTGGATCTTCTATTGAAGAATCATATTCTTTTACTAAATCTGAAAGACCCTCAGCAGCACCTGCTATAGACATGATAGGAGTCTTTAAATTATGTGCAATACCTCCAATCATTTGTCCTAAAGATGCTAATCGTTCTTGCTCAATAAGTAAGTCTTGATTATCTTCTAGACTCTTCATATCTCTAATATGTTGAGTAATATCTTTAAATAAGATTAGAAATCCTAGAAATTGTTGATTTTGTATAATATTTGTTATCTCAATATTAAAATATTTCTTAATTTTACTTATATATAATTCAAAAGTTTCAACTTTTTCACTATCATCACTTTTTTCAACAACTTCTATATGATTTTTAAAATCAGTAACATCCATATTATTTTCATCTAAGAAATCATTAAGATTTTTTCCTCTTATGATAGAAGCATTTGTATGAAATGTAGTAATAAATGTTTCATTAAAATCTGAAATTTCATGATTTTCATTTAATACAATATAACTATCTGATATTCTATCAACTATTCTTTGCAAAGCAATAGGTGTTGTTTTAAATAAATTAAACTTAAACATTGCAAGAGAAAAGAATATTACAGTAAAAGCAAATGTAATAGGCGTTATATATATTGACATTTGTACAATGCCAAGTGAGCCTAATAGATTTGTTATTATAGGTATTAGAGCTCCAATAAAAATAAGTATGGCTTGTTTAGAAAAAAAGCCAGAATTTTTAATAGAGTATTTCATCAAGATAAATAAAGACACAGCAAATATAATATATGTATAAATAGAATGTACATAAAAATAATTGCCAAATACCGTGCTTGATGTTTCCATAGAGTATTTTTGGTAAAATAAATGATGAAAATCATTTGTCCATAATACTATAAGCGATATCATTGGAATTACAGCAAGCAATAAATACTTTCTTTTAAATTCAATTTTTGTTCTTGCAAATATTATAGCAACAAAGAAAAATGTAACAGGCAAAAAACAAGTGTGAATATATACAAAATAATCAAAATATATAGGATTAATACTAGAGAAATTTGAAAATAATATCTGTAATATTAAACCAAACATCCAAAGAATAAGTTGTATAAATAGCACAGTAAATGTTTTTTCTAATTGCTTTTTCTTTTTCTTAGATAAAATATATCTTAAAAGAAATGATAATACAATACATAAAATACTTAATATTGCAAGAATAACTTTATCATATGTAGTAAACATTTTTATATCTCCCTTCTTATCATTTTAATAAATTTAATTAAATATCTATTAGAAATCTTAGGCCATCTAAAAAATGTTTTTCTTAAATATCTAATTGTAAAATTAGATGTTAATATTATATCATTTTTATAATCTAAATGTAAATCATTATCAAAATCTTTTGACAAATTTGCTAATAAATCATTAGATTTTTCTGATTTAAGAATATTATTAATTTTTTCTTTAAATAATTCTTCTGATAAAACTTCTATATTAAAATTATATCTTTTAGCTATATTAACAATTTTGCTTGTATTAATAAGCTTATGATTATATAAATGAAATATTCTATTTGTATTATTAGAATTTGTAATTATTTTATAAATAGCCTTTGCAGCATAATCTACAGGAGTAAGTTCAATAGGTTCATCTAAAATATAATCAGGTATAGTACCTATTTTTATAAAAGAAATAATTCTATTTATAAAAGCATTAGAAGAGATATTTTCCTGGAAAACACCATCTTTATAACGAGGCATTAAATTTCCCATACGTAAAATATAACCATCTAATCTTTTGCTAATTGCATCAAGAATAAGACTCTCAGCTTCAAATTTACTATGTATATATACATTATCAAGATTTTGTCCAACATATAAAGAAGATTCATCAAATTTTATTATATCTTGTTTATTTAACATTGGAAAAGAAGTATCTAACTTTGTTCCTGAAACACTTGTAGTAGAAATATGGTACAATTTTTTATTAAAACTTTTACAAAAATCTATAATATTTTTTACACTTTTAACATTTGTATTATAAAAATCATTATAATTACCATAATGTGAAACATTTGCGGCACTATTAATTACTACGTCAACAGAATTAGCAAGTTCTAATAAATTATCCTGATTTAAGTCAAAAGCTGGTTCAGTAATATTACCAGTTAGTACAATTATTCTTTTATCAATTAATTTATCATATTTATTTCCAAAATAATAATTTAATTTTTGATATAATTTAGTTTTTGCTGTTATTCCAGGATCATCTTTAACAATACAATATATTTTTCCAGGCTCTCTTTTTAAAAATTCTTGTAAAATATGTATACCTAAAAAACCAGTGGCCCCGGTTAATAAAATATTTCTAGGATGATATTTATTAATTCTTTTACGCTTAACCGAATTATTTAAAATGTCAATAAAATTTTCGGACAAGTTTTGTATTTTGCTAAAAAATGGTTTACTTTCATTAGAATTAATTAATTCTTCTAATTCTGAAATAGTAGGAAATCTAAAAATATCTTGATATGTAACTTTATTTGATATTTTTAGTAATTCAATATTAAGATTCATAGCAAGAAGGGAATCTCCTCCTAATTCAAAAAAATTATCATTAATTCCAATTGGTTTAGTATTTAATAATTTTTCCCAAATATGTACTAATTGTTTTTGAATAATTGTTTTAGGAGCTACATATTTTTCTTTACTTATATTTAATATTTCTATTGGAATAGGTAATGCTTTTTTATTAATTTTTCCATTAGGTGTATATAAAAATTCATTTAATACAATATAGTAAGAAGGTACCATATATCTAGGTAAAGATTTAGATAAATACTTTCTTAATTCACTTATATTTATTCTTTTTGTTGTAGTATAATATGCAGAAATAAACTCTCTATTATTAATATTTTGTTTAACAACAACAGTTTCTTTTATATTTGGATATTTTTTTATTAGAGATTCTATTTCATCAAGCTCAATTCTTAACCCTCTAATTTTAACTTGATTATCTAAACGACCCAAACATGATATTTCTCCATTTTTATTATACATTCCTATATCACCAGTTTTATACATAATAGTATTTGGAATAAATGGATTTTGTATAAATGATTTATTTGTTAAATCTTCATTATTTAAATATCCTTTACCAACTCCATCACCTGAAATATATATTTCTCCAGAAACTCCTATTGGGACAGGTTTTAAATTTTCATCTAAAATATATATTTGAGTATTGTTTAAAGGTCTACCAATAGTTATTTTATTAGTATCTATTTTTGTTAAAGTAGAAAATACCGTTGTTTCACTAGGACCATAACCATTATAGATAACTGGATTAGAAAGACTTTTTAAACTTTCAACTAAATCTAAAGGTAATTGTTCACCAGCAAGAGTTATATATTCTAAATTCTTAAGAGCAGGTATATTATCTATATTATTTACAAAAAGCTGAATTCTTGAAGGTGTTGTTTGGATAATTTTTATATCATATTTTTCAATTAATTTATTTAGTAAATGAGGCGTATTTTGTTCATTTTCATTAGCAATAACTAATTTTAATCCTTTTTGTAAAGATATAAGTGTTTCAAAAATAAATATATCAAAACTAACTGTTGTTATTGAAACTATAGCCTTATATTCTTCTGTTTTCAAATATTCAACATGATTATTACAATAATTTGTAAGATTAGATAAAGCTTTATGCTTTAACATAACTCCTTTTGGTTTACCTGTTGAACCAGAAGTGAAAATAACATAACTTAAATCATCTGGTTTATTAATATTTTTTAAATTTTCACTATTTTTTTCATAAATAGAATTTTTATTTAAATCAACTAATAAAACATTTTTAAAATTAACTCTATTTTCTAGATGTTCCTGAGTTAAAAGTAAAATAGCATTACTATTATTTAACATATAATCTATTCTATCTTTAGGAAATGTAGGGTCAATTGGAAAATAAGCTCCACCAGATTTTAGAACAGCTAAAATAGATATAATCATTTCAAGAGAACGATTAACCATAATACCAACTAAATCATTTCTTTTTACTTTTTTAGTATTTCTTAAATAATAAGCTAAACTATTTGCTTTCTCATTTAATTGTTTATAAGTTAATTTTTTATCATTAAAAACAATAGCAATATTATCAGGAGTTTTTTTCGCTTGCTCCTCAAATAAGCTAACAATTGTTTTATTTTCATCATAAGGTACTTCTGTATCATTAAACTCATATAATATTTTATTTTGTTCCTCTTTTGAAAGATAATCAATATCTAAAATTTTTGTATCTATATTATCTAAAACAGCATTCAAAATGTTCAAATAATGAATAGATAAATTATTAATAAATTCTTCTTCAAATAATTTTGTGGCATATTCAAAAGAAAGATTAATTTTATCATCAATTGGAATGGCTTCTACTGATAAATCAAATTTTGAAATATTTGAATCTGGAATATAATATTCAGAATTTATGTTTTTTAATTTTATATTTGGAAATCCATTATTTTGATATGTAAACATAGTGTCAAATAAAGGTTGTCTACTAATATCTCTCTTAATATTTAATTTATTTACCAATTTGTCAAATGGATATGACTGATTTTTATAAGCTAAAAGCATATTTTCTTTAATCTGTAAAAGAAAATCTCTAAAAGTTATATTATTATCTACTTTATTTCTTAAAGCTAAGGTATTTGCGAACATTCCAATTAAATAATTATGTCCAATTAAATCTCTATTAATAATAGGAGAGCCTATAATTATATCATCTTGTTTTGTATATTTTGACAATAATATATAGTAACAAGATAAAAGTAACATGTAAGGCGTAATTCCTAAATTTTTAGAAATTTGATTGATTTTTTCAGTTTGATTAGTATCTATAATACTATATACTTTTTTACCTTCAAAACTTTGAACAGCAGGTCGAGGAAAGCTTGTAGGCATATTTAAAATAGGAATTTCGCCTTTAAATTGTTCAAGCCAATAATTTTCTGATTCTTTTAAACCATCTGATTTTATTAGGTTATTTTCAAAAGTTGAAAAATCTTTATATGTAATATTAATATTTGGTAAAGTTTCATCATTATATAATTTACACAATTCATCTATAAAAAAAGTCATAGAAGTACCATCAGATATAATATGATGTATATCAAAGAATAGTGCAGATTGTCCATTTGTAAATGAAACAAATTGTGTTCTAAATAATGGAGCTTTAGATAAATCAAAAGGTTTTACAAATTTTTTAAATATATTATCAATATTATTAAAATCAGCATTTTCTACAATATCTAATTTATAATCAAGTTTATCTGATATTTTTTGAACAACTTCTTCATCAACAATATCAAAACAAGTTCTAAAAGATTCATGTCTTTCAACCAATTTTTTTAAACAATTTTCTAATTTTTCTTTATCAACTAATCCATCTAAGATAATACCTCCAGGAGCATTATAAAGAACTGATTCTTTTCCAGCGACTTGACAAGAGAAATATATTCTTTTTTGAGCATATGAAACATCATAATAATCTTTTTTTGAAACAGGGGTTATGACACTTTTTTCAACAATATTAGAGTTTTTATTTTTAGCAATAATGTCTGACAAATCTTGTATTGTCGGATAATTTAAAATATCTTTTACAAGTATTTGTACATTAAATTGTTCTTGAATATGTACACCCAAGTTAATTGCAAATAAAGAATCTCCTCCAAGTTCTAAGAAATTATCATCAATGCTTATATTGTCTATATTTAATAAATTTTTTAATAATTCTAATAATTTAAAATCAATATCATTTCTTGGTGAAATAATATTTTTTTTATGTATATATTCTGGTTCAGGCAAGATTTTTTTATCAATTTTTCCATTAGACGTATGAGGAAAGTTATCCATTTGTATAAAATAATTAGGAACCATATATCTTGGTAATATTTTTTCTAAATATTTTCTTATATCAGCAGAATCTATTTTATTATCTGCTACATAATAAGCACATAAATACTTGTGTGCATCTACATTTTCCCTTACTATAACTACACACGAATTGATATAAGGTAAGCTATTTATTTTATTTTCAATTTCCTCAAGTTCAATTCTTAAGCCTCTAATTTTTACTTGATTATCTAAACGGCCAATATATTCGATTTCTCCATCTGAATTAAATCTACCTAAATCACCAGTTTTATAAACATATCCATCTCCAAAAGGATTTTTAATAAAACACAAAGACATAGCATTCTCATTATTTAGATAACCATTAGAAACACCTTTTCCAGCAATACAAATTTCTCCTATAACTCCAACAGGTAATAAATTCATATTTTTATCACAAATATATGACATAACATTTGCAATAGGTTTTCCAATTGTAATATCTTCGCATGAAGTAAGTAATTTTAAAGTACAGCAAGCTGTTATTTCTGTAGGTCCATATCCATTATATATTTTAGCATTTGTTTCAGCTCTCAATTTCTTATAAAAACTAAGAGAAACACTTTCACCACCAAGTACAAAACCTTTAATATTTTTCAAGTTATCTTTACCAAGTAATAATGTAACAATAGAAGGTGTACTTACTAAAAATTCAACATTATGTTTTTTTATTATTTTACCAATATCAATTGGATTTTTTTGTTCATTCTCATTTGTTAATACAAATGTATTTCCAAATAAAACACAATTGTATAAAGTAAAAACAAACATATCAAAAGAAACACTAGCTAAACCTAAAAAGCTTTTATACTTAGAAATATTAATAGCTTTGTCAAAAGCTAAAACTAAATTAGCAAAACCGTGTTTATGTAATATTACGCCTTTAGGATTTCCAGTAGATCCAGATGTATATATAATACACAAATTATCAGTATAATTTTTATTAGATATATTTTTAATATCATATTTAGAAAAATCAAAATTATCAATATTGATAGATTTTTGTATATTTATCAAATCAGTTGTTAAATTATTTATAATACTATATTTTGCGTTACAATCATTTATAATATAAGTTATACGTTCTTTTGGTAAATCTGAGTCAATTAAAACATATGATGCACCTGATTTTATAACAGCAAAAATAGAAACAATAAGTTCAATAGAACGATTTAAACAAATACAAACAACATCATTTGCTTGTACATTTTTAGCTATTAAACAATTAGCTAAACTATTTGCTTTTTCATTTAACTGTTTATAAGTTATTTTTTTATCCTCAAAAATAACAGCAATGTTATTAGGATTTTTTCTAACTGTTTCCTCAAATAAATTTAATAAATTTTTTTCTTTTGGAAACTTTACAGAAGTATTATTAAATTCATTTAATATAATATTTTTTTCTTCAGAAGTAGTTATTTCAATATTGTCTAAATTTATATTAGGGTTATTTAATATTTGTTCAATTATATATAAAATTCTATTATGAATATTAGAAATATCTTGTTCATCATATTTACAAGTTTTATAATCATATTCAATTAAAAGAGAACCTGTATCGTTATTATCGTGAAAATGAATATTTAAACTATTATTAATGTAAGGTGTTAAATACCAAGTACTATCATATTTTATAGAACAAGTAGAATCAGTAGCTTTTGTGACTTGGTAAGATAATGTAATATCATATAAATTAGGTATATCCTTATGTTTTTTTCTTAAATCATCTAAAATAAATTGATAATCATATTTTTGATGTTTAAGCATAGCTAAACTATTTGTAGCAACATTTTCTACAAAATTAATAAAACTAGGATTGTTTTCAGTATTGATTTTTAATAAAGAAGTACTAATAAACATACCGGAAGTATGTCTTTGAGCGAAATTTGACCTATTCAATATTGGAGTACCTAAAGTAAAATTATTAGTATTATTGATTTTGCCAATATATATACTATAAATAGCAATTAAAAAATTATAAACAGATATCTTATTAGCCCTACAAAAATCATTTATTTTACTAAACAAAGCTTTATCAAATTTAAATTCTAATCTGCTGGCAGAAGTAGAAACCTCGTCACTTTTAAAAGAAGGAATTGTAGCAATTTCAGGTAAATCTTTATATAAGTCATTCCAATATTTTTTATCTTTTTCAAATCTAGAACTTGAAAAATATTCAGATTCAGATTCTATAAAATTACTATAAGATAAATCTTTTAAAGTGATATCTTCAGAATTTTTTAATTTAGAATAATTAGAAACAACCTCTGTACCTACAATACCAAAAGTTGCAGCATCAGAAATAATATGATGAGCATTAATAATAAACCCACCAAATCCATTTGGTAATTTAAATAATTTAAAATCAAATAATTGTGATTCTAAAATTTCAAAAGGCGTGTTAACCATCTTTTGAGCATAAAAATTAAGATCTTCAACATTATGAAAATCAACACATTCAAAATTATAAGTTTTATTATCAATAAAATATTGATAAGGAAATCCATTAATCAATTTAATTCTTAATTTAAAACTATCATTATTTTCAATAAATTTGTTTATTGCTTGAGCAAGCAATGTCAAATCAACATTTTCCTTAATAGTAACACTACCACAAATATTATTAATAGGAATACCTTTATAATATTGGTCAAAATTCCATATATTTTTTTGTGGAGTAGTTAAATTAAATACATCCTTTTTCATTATTATAGTAACCCTTTTGCTTTCTTTACATATTTAGTCAAATTATATCTTGAAATGCATAAAAATGTCAATAGAAAAATGACCTTTTTAGGACAGATATAGGACATCAAAATAAAAAACTGTCAATCATTTTTGAAAATGTCTTAAAATTTTTTATTTATTAGCACTAAATT